>JBGTRS010000115.1:0-5034 GCA_041940665.1 Pyrinomonadaceae bacterium
GCGTGCCTTTTTTTAGAAGTCTCTAGCGATTCTTTGTTTCCTCGTCTTCTACCGGTTCTATATCAAAATGATCTATCGGCGGCATTTCTTCAAATTTTTCTTCGCCCGTTTTCTTCATCATTTTGCTGATCGGGATTGCCAAAAGAGCAAGCACCACTGCCGCAACTATTAATGTAACAGCTGTAACAGTGAATAGTTTCGGCATTTGATCAAGTCTTTCCGGATCAACATTGCCGCCCACGAGTCCGGCGATCAGGTTTCCGAGAGCTGCTGCGAGAAACCAAATCCCCATCATTTGACCAACATAGCGTCTTGGCGAGAGCTTGGTCATCGAAGATAATCCGACCGGACTTAAACAAAGTTCACCTATTGTCTGGAAAAGATAGCTGAACACCAGCCACCAGGCCGCGACTTTAATTGCACCATTTGATCCGACAACGATATTTGCGGCAAAGATCATTATCAAAAAACCCACACCTGCAAACAAGAGTCCAAATGCAAACTTAAATGGACTAGAAGGGTCTTTGTTTATCGAACCGAGTTTCTCCCAGAGAGCTGCAAAAACAGGTGCTAATATGATGATAAAAGCTGAATTTATTGACTGAAACCACGTAGCGGGAACCTCCCAACCAAGAATATTTCGCTCCGTGAAATCTGCCGCAAATAGATTTAGGGAAGTTGGTGCTTGCTCAAACGCTGACCAAAAAATGGTTGCCGCTACAAATAGTAAGGCAATCACCGCGACCCTTTTCATCTCATTTATGTCAAGTCCGCCGGCTATGAACAGGTATCCGAAAAAAACCACCGCAATGGCAAGCAGAAAGTAGGTCATATATTGCCCGACTTCCTGAGCATTGATCGGCATAATTCCCGTAGCAACAAGAATTACAACGAGTGCAATTATCGCCAGCCCGCCGAAAGTCATAAGCTTGACCAAGTTCTCCCGCTTGCTTTGAACTTCCGGATCAGGATGTTTTGCCGGCTCCATACCGATGTCGCCAAGCGTAGATTTTCCTAACGTAACATAAGTGATCAAACCCAAAATCATTCCAACGCCTGCCGCCCCAAAGCCCCAATGCCAACCAACTTCTTCACCGAGATAGCCCGCGACTATAAAACCAAGGAATGCACCGAGGTTAATTCCCATATAAAATATCGAAAAACCCGCATCTCTACGTGATCCGCCTTCCGGGTACAGATCCCCGACGATAGCCGAAATATTCGGCTTCAAAAGTCCTGTTCCTAAAACAATCAATATCAAACCGACAAAAAAAGCTACTTTACCGGCGGCAAAAGCAGAAACACCAATTGAAATATGTCCCAGAGAAATTAGCACGCCTCCCCAGAGAATTGCCTTACGTAGCCCTAACCAGCGGTCAGCAATCCAGCCTCCCGGCAGTGCAGATAAATAAACTCCCCCGCCGTAGATACCGACAATTGCGGTAGCTTCGAGACGATCAAATCCAAAACCACCCTCTAGCAATGCAGCTGCCATAAACAACGTAAGAAGCGGTCGGATTCCGTAGAAAGAAAATCTTTCCCACATTTCTGTGGTAAATAACGTAAAAAGTCCCGAAGGATGTCCGAAGAAACCCCTGGTTTCCATTTTTTGTGCCGAATCTTGAATCGCCATAAAATTTTTTTCACCTACTTTTAAATTTTGAAATCGGAAGAGATTACGGCAAAATATAGCAGATAAAACGGATAAATAAAAGCCATTTACTATTTGCCTTTTCTCATTTACAATTACTTGTTTCCAAAATGTGCGTTGGTTCTTACACGGAAAAATTCACAAAGCCACCGCGTTACGCAAGCCGATCTAAACTATGTTGGAAGTATGACGATTGATGAAGACCTCTGCGAAAAGGTTGGTTTCGGGGAAGGTGGAAAGGTTTTAATTGCCAGCAAGACGAGTGGCTCGCGGCTCGAAACTTACGTTATCTACAGCGAGAACGCGGTTCGGGCGTGAGCTGTATAAACGCAAGCGGACGCGGCGTCGGCACATCCGGTCAGAAAAGGCGAAGAAGTAATCATTATGGATTTTGAACTCGCCGAAAGATCGCCCGCGACAAAATTGGTTCTGGTTGATGAAAATAATAAATTCGTGAGGTATTTATAAGATATGCTTTTTGCTTTGCTTTTCATTTTTTTGGGATATAAAAGAGCAAAGAATGCCGGAAAAAACGGAATCCTTTGGGGGACTTTAGCCGGCGTAACTTTTATCGGAACTCAATTACTTACAGGTTTGATGATCGGTATTTTTCTCGGTATAGGCGTAGAAGTTTGGGGATGGTCGGAAGATGTTTTTGAAAAATATGAACTCGGTATTACCCTGATTGCAGTTGTTCTGAGTTTTATAACAGCGTTTATTGTTGTCAAACTTGCGGACAGAAATCCGGTTATCGAAGACATCGCGTCACGGCCGCCGCCGCCGCCAAAGTTTGAAGCAGAATAAATTGTAAATGAAGAAAACGGCAGTGTCCGTAAAGTAATGCTTAATTTTTTTTCGTCCCGCACCAGAAGCGACCGATCAATCAGCATTATTTTTGGCACACATTTAAAGGAAATAAATATGTGAGGTATTTGTAAAATGTTAGGTATAGCAGCTTTTATCGGTATTTTCGTAGCGACTTATTACGCTTACAAAACAGCAAAGGATTACGATAGAAATCCCATTTTATGGGCGGCGATAGTTTTCGCCGTCGGGTTTGGATTTCAGATTATAATCCCCCTGCTTGCCGGTGTGATCTTGGGAATTTATTTTATTGCCACCGGAACTCCGCCCGAAATGCTTGAACAGGAAATCTATAGTTATGCGATAGTTATCAATATCGTATGTATTATTCTCAGCATTATAGGAATGGTTTTGGTCTTAAAACATCTAGGGACGGTACCTGATGATGATGTTCCTGTTTCATCATCATCGCAAACATCACAACCGCCGCCGCCGCCGAAATTTGACGGAAACTAAAATATGAAATTATTTCAAGACTTAGGCGAATCGGTCGAAAAACTTTGGCGTGATATGAATTACGACGAGGAGGTTTTTCCGGCGATCGCCAAACAGGCTCTGGTCGAAGCGAATCTGCCGGAGAAGATTTCGGCCTGGGAAGTCATCGAATGGACGCTTAACGAGTTAAATCTGCCGGAACAGAGGGATCTGTCCGCAAACTTCGGCGACCCGCCGATCACGCTCTATAATTCGCCGCGTTTTCACGTTGACGTCTATTTTTGGCTCGAAGGGACGACCGCCATTCATCAACACGGCTTTTGCGGAGCGTTTCAGGTTCTGCACGGCTCGAGCATCCATAGCTGGTATAACTTTGAAACCAGCGAAAGAATCAATGCTTTTACGGAGACCGGCGTGATGTCTCTGAAGGTTTGCGAGATTCTGGAAGTCGGCGATGTCCAGGAAATCTGGGCGGGCAGACAATATATTCACTCGCTTTTTCATCTCGAACAGCCGTCTGCCACGATCGTTATCCGAACGTACCGAAGTCCGATGCATCTGCCGCAGTATGCCTACCACAAACCTGTCCTGGCGGTTGATCCTTTTTTTGAGGAAGCCAATACGACCAAAAAGATTCAGGCACTGACCGCGTTGATCCGTTCAAATCATCCCGACACGGACAGATTTATAAATGAACTTCTGGAAAATTCGGATTTTCAGACGAGTTTTAAGATACTTACAATGGTTCGTTCATACATCCGGCATAACCGGATGCAGGAGATGTTCAATCTTTCCGCACCGCAGGAAAGACTGAATAAATTTCTGGAAACGGTCGGCCAAAAACACGAAAAATTCGCGGATGTTCTGCCGAAGGTTTTTGCATATTACGATAACCTCGACCACATCGTCCGGCTTCGCGATTATGTCACCGATTTCGAACTTCGTTTCTTTTTGGCTCTGCTTTTGAATGTCGAAGGAAAGCAACGGATCTTTGATCTGATAAGTTCGAAATATCCCGAAGACGAACCGCTCGAAAAAGTGCTCAACTGGGTTTCCGCTCTGGCCAACACGAGGGTCATCGGAATGAATGTGCCGAATGCTCTGGGCATTGCGGATTTTGACGATTTTGACGTGATGGTTTTGGAAGAGATTCTCAAAGACAAAACCGAAGCGGAAATCATTGACTCGATAAAAACGGAAATGCCGAATGAAAACGCAGAGAGTTTAAGCGAAAACATCGGACAAAGAATCGGGAAAATAAGAAATGCCGTGATATTTCAACCGTTGTTACAACAGAACTTATCGAGAGTTCATAATCCCTGATAAAAAAAAGCCCCGACCGCCGAGGAGGGCAAAAGAAGCCGGGACTTTTTACCAAAAGATTGCTGTATGTATGATTGCTTCCCTTAAAGCAATTTTGGCAATCTTTTAGATAGTTTGAAATAAAAATATCAGCTTTAAGGTATTTTTATGATGCGGGAAACCAGCCTTTAAGTTTCCCGCCTTTTGTTTATTGCGTGATCGTCGGTATATCGCCGGTCAAACCGAACTGTCTGAACTGGTATGTGTTGTCACTACTGTTCCAGATATACCAGACCCCGTTTGACGGACGGAAGACGGCTATATCGGTGCGGTCGTCGCCGTCATACATTCCCGCGACCGGAATGTCTTCGCCGGTTCCGAACTGACGTATATCGAACGTACCGTCACGGCTGTTCCAGATAAACCAGACTCCGTTTGACGGACGATAGATGGTCAGATCGTTTCTGCCGTCGCCGTCGAAATCTCCGGACACGGGTTTATCTCCGGGCTGTCCCCATTGAACGATGCCGACATTCCCTTGCGAGCTGTTGATCCAATACCAGACTCCCGTAGATTCCCGGAACACGGCAATATCGTCTTTTCCGTCGCCGTCAAAATCACCCGCGATCGGTGTGTCCGTACTGACGCCGAACTGCGTGATTATGAAGCCGGAATTGTTGCTCTTGCGGATATACCAGACCCCGTTCGAAGGTCTGAAGACGGCTATATCGTTTAATCCGTCGCCGTCAAAATCACCGCGGACGGGTTTGTCGGAGGCAAGA
>JBGTRS010000115.1:5044-10965 GCA_041940665.1 Pyrinomonadaceae bacterium
GTCGGAACTTCGTTTGATCTCCCAGATTCCGGCACCGTTGACGTTCTTGAAGACAGCTTTATCCGTTCTTCCGTCGCCGTCAAAATCGGCTGATACGGGAATATCGCTGGCCGTGCCGAAGGTTTCGGCACTGAAACCGAGACTGTTATCGGAATACCAGGTTCCGCTCGAAGGCCGGAAGACCGAGAAATCATTGTTTCCGTCGCCGTCAAAATCGGCACTGTCGGAATGCTGAACAAGTCTGCCGCGAAGTTCGCCGCCCGGATTGTTCTGACTCGAGATCGTCACGATCCAGAGACCGGCCCGCAGTTGCTGAACCTGAGCAGGAGTAACATTAATGGTTACCGTTGCAAAATTACCGTTCGTTCCGCCGATCGTGCCGAGATTATGAATCGTCACCGTATCGCCTAAGTCAACCTGAATCAAGGCGGCTGTCTGTGGACTCGAAAGATCGTGGAATTCACCCGAAATCGTCGCCTGTGTTTCGGCTAAGTTCAAAGTAACTTTGACCTCGCCTCTGGCGTTTGTACTGACGGGCGGACTCATCTGGCTTCCCGAAGGATGCGTTTCAAAATATCTTCCCTGATTCGGAGTCGGACTCGGTGTCGGACTCGGACTGCCCGTCGGCGAAGGACTCGGGCTCGGAGTCGGTCCCGCTCCCGAAAATACGCCGGAAAGTATGACCGAACCGTTATGCAGAACTTGAGCCGTATCGCCCGGAACGACCACCGGAACGGTTTCGCCGCGGTCGCTTCTGAGACGCAAGCGGGCTTCACCGTCGCTTTCGAGGAACATCGAGCCGACCGTGACATTATTGATCCGGACGCCCAACTGGGTTCCCGCCGGCAGATTGATCTGTCTGATGCGTGATTCCAATTCCGTTCGGCTACTGTGGATTTCATATTGAATAAATCCGAAGGGAACGATTCCGTTGATCGGAGCACCGCTTAATCCCGCGAAAATATCTCCGCCGCCCGGTGACGGTGATGGTGATGGCGAGACAGTCGGAGAAGGACTGGCTGTCGGACTCGGTGATGCCGTCGGACTCGGTGACGCGGTCGGACTGACAGTCGGACTCGGACTTGCTGTTGGCGAAGCCGTCGGACTAACCGTCGGACTCGCGGTTGGACTCGCGGTCGGGCTGGCCGTCGGTGAAACGGTCGGGCTCGCGGTCGGACTCGCGGTCGGTGATGCCGTCGGGCTAACCGTCGGACTGGCCGAAGGAGAAGCCGTCGGCGAAGCACTCGGACTGGCCGAAGGAGACGGCGTCGGATTTACCGTGCCGAATGTTCCCGCCAAGATCGTGTTGCCGTTTTGTCTGACATCGATCGGATTGCCATTGTTGATAAACGGCACATTCTGACCGTTGTTTGTATCGAGACTTAAAAATGCGTTGCCGAAACCGTCGATCGTCATTTGCCCGACACTCTGGTTATTGACAAAAACCTGAAGCACCGTGCCGCTCGATAGATTGACGGATGTTGCCTGCACATCCAGTCTGCGTCTGCCCGAATCTTCCAGTCGATATTCGCTAAAGCCCGAAGGTGTCACACCGCCAATCGGCTGCCCTGACAAAGAGGCTTGAATCCGCGTATCGCTGAAAAATTCTTCAAAGCCGAAAGCATCTCCGGCGTTGACCACCATTGATACCGGCAAAACGGACAGGATACCTAACGAGATTGTTAAAACAAGTGCGTTCCAGATATGCCCGCGTTTGATTTTTCTTTTTCCTAAAGTCATTTTCTTTTACCTACCTTTTTTCTTTGAACTTCCCTTGAGCCATTTTGCTTACTATTGAAATTTATGGCTATTCAGTTACACAGTGCGGACAAGGTTTGGAAAAAGACAAAAAGTGCCAATAAATAATTTTAAAGATAAAAAAGCCGACCTGTCTGAAGATCGGCTTTGAGGAAAAATACTTACTTTCTACTTATTCGGACAAGCATTGCGATTCAGACATCCGGGACCATTCGTAACCGCACAAAAAGCATCAACCCTAGTCGTGTCGATCGCATAACCTCTAGACGGAATAAAACATTCGTCCCACTCGATTCCCGTGTCTTCCATTCGATCAAACAGTTGATCTATACTCAGACCCGGATTTACCGATTTTACCAACGCGGCGATGCCGGCAACCATCGGAGCCGCCATCGAAGTTCCTGACCAACTTCCGTAACGGCCGCCCGGCATTGTGCTGACGATGTTTTCGCCCGGGGCGACGAATCTGACCCATTCGTTCCCGCCATTAGCGGCTCGATTTATGGTTGAAAAACTTGCCAATCCGTCATACTTCGTACCCGCCGCCACTGCCATTATTTCGATGCTTTCGGCCTTCAATGCCGCCGGATAAACTCTTGCTTCATCTCCGTTGTTACCCGAACCGGCCACCAAAATGCATCTTTGAGTAACCGGATATTGATTTACTCCAATTCCATCTTCGCAATAATCAAATAGTTTTCTCAATACTTTATTATCTTGAGGCAACTGATCCTGCGGATAGGCAATACTCATATTGATAACGCTTGCACCATTTTGCAACGCCCAGATAATGGCGGCTTGCACCCGCCAGAGTTCGCCGACTCCGTTTTCATCCAAGATCCGGAGCGGCATAATTTTGGCTTCGGGAGCGACTTTGGCAATAATTCCCGAAACATGTGTGCCGTGTCCGAAAGCTCCCTGCCAATGTGTTCCTTCTTCGCTCGGATCATCGTCATCATCAACAAAATCATATCCCGGCACTAATTTTCCTTGAAATTCAGGATGATTCGGGTCAATTCCCGTATCCAAGACCGCAATCGTTACGCCTTTACCTTTTGTTACCGCATGTGCTTCGTCCAGTCTGATTTGGTTCGGAAACCATTGTTTATTAAATCCTTTGACACTTCCGCCGATCGACCAGGTTCTCCCGATCGACCAGGTTCTCCCGATCGTCCAATCCAGTCCGAGGGTTTCAACATGAAAAAGTTTTCGATTGACCTCTTTGGTAATAATTCTGGCATCGCCTTGCATCGCTTGAATTATTTGTTCAGGCGTTTGACCATTTATAATCTTCATTTGATAAATGGGCGGGGTTGCAACTTGACTGAGCGGTGTCGGATTAAGGCCGTATTGAGCGGCAACGGCGGGCAGATCATTTTGATTAGTAGGAGAAAGTTCGATCAAAATCTCATCGGGCACACGGGTTTGAACAGGTGTCGGAGTGGGATTTTGACCAAACCCGGTATTGCCGAATGTAAATGCAAAAATTATTGTAAAAAATATGTTTATAAAACTTTTCATATGACTGTCCCCTGATTGTAAATAGCCCGCTATTCTTCTGACCATCTACACAGTGCGATGAGTTTTTCGAAAAAGACAACTTACCGGTTTTTTTATTTTTATCTGCCGATTATAACAAAAGGCGACCAAAAATAGGGATGTTTTTTTCCTTTAATGAATTTTAATTGTGCTTCTCTTAAAGATGCGGAAACCGTTTCGCCGCGTTGTAATACTTTATAAAATTCTTTCATCAAGCTTACGGTCGCTCTGTCACTCACCGTCCACAGGCTCAAAACGATGGAATTTACTCCGGCGGTTAAGAAACCTCTGGCGAGTCCTAGAATTTCCTCGCCCGCAAATATCTTGTTCAAACCAGTTTCGCAGGCACTCAAAGTGACAAGTTCGGCATTTAATTTTTGCGAGCAGATGTCCCGAACCGTGACGAATCCGTTAGCGAGATGGAGGCTTGAAAAGAGAGGATTGTCGGGACGGAATTGGCCGTGGCAGGCGAGATGCAGGACGTCGAAATCTTCTGCGTTTTCGGCATAATTTGCAAAGGTCGCGTTTTTTCCGGCAAAGGTTTTGGCATGAGCAAATAAGTCTTTCAAGCCTTTGATCTCTCTATTGACGAGCGGAATGTTCTCATCGGCAAAGCCTATTAAGAGTGCGTTTTCAAGTTTCCCGGCAGGCTTTTCGTCTAAAATCTGCCAAACGGCCGCACTCGGTGAAAAGACTATCTCACGATCCTCAATCAGATAATTTTCGCCGTCAAACAGAGCCTGAAAAGGAACATAATGAAGAGTCGAAACGGGAACGATTACAAGATCGCGGTCTTCGATAAAATCCTCCAAAGGCTCGAGCAGTTTTTCATAAAGTTTTTGTAAATAAGAATCAGCCCGTTTTTTCAGTTCATCGGCGAAATTACCAAGATTTTTTTCGCCGTAACGCAATGCTCCGAATTGAAACTGCAATCCTTCGACCGACGAAAAAATTTCCGCTTCATCCGCCAGATCGGGGAAATACCGAATTTCTTTGTCATTAATTGCAAAAGCGGAAAATACGTCGTCATATTTTACGAATTCGATCAAAACTTTTCCTTGTCCGAGACTTTTCCGTAAATTTTTCAAAGAGATTCCGGAACTTTTTTGCCGGATTTGTCCGGCTATGGACTCATTCGATTCGACGCTGCCGATCTGCCGCATCAGAACGGCAATTTGTTTTTCCCGAGTTTTTATTTCCTTTTGCAAATCTTCAATTTCCGTCTCTTCCGCCCGATTCAGATGACTGTAGAACCAGTTTAATTCTTCCCGCAAGGTTTTTAACTTTTCTGTCAATTTCCGGTTGCGTTGATTTTTTTTCAAAGGTAAATTTTCAGTTGGTTGCAGATTTTCCGAAAGAGTTCTGGCTCGTGATTTTTCCGTGAAAACAAACGCCTTTTCGATCCTTTTTTGAGCAATGTAGATCCTCGCTAAATTTTCGAAAGGAGCGAGTTTATCGGCCAAAAACGCCATCCTAAATTCTTCCGCCGGTAAGGGTGAACGCAAATTCTCGATCATCTTTACGGACTTTTTGAAATACGTTTCGGCTTCGTTTATTTCATTTTTCTGCAAGGCCAGATTGCCGAGCGAATTCAGACAAACTTGGGCCAGATTGAGTTGTTCGTGCTTAACGGAATTCTGAAAGGTTTCGGTCAAAATGTCTTTCGCTCTTTTGAATTTTTCGAGATTCCGTAAAATCTCGCCGCGTAAAAAATTCACCTGAAGTTTAAGACGTAAATTCCGGCTTTGTTTGAGCAGTTTGCCGGATTCGGAAACCGTTTTTAAGGCTTTCGCAAAATCCCGGCGGGAGTTTTCCAGATCGGCTTGCGTCAATTTTACGTCCGCCGCACCGCTCGGATTTTTTTCCCGGACGAAAAGTTCGGCGGATCTTTTCAGTTCTTTTTGGGCGGTTTTCAATTCATTTTTGGCAACGGCGACCTTGCCGAAATTCGCTCTCGCCCTTGCCTCTTCGCCCTGCATTTTCAGTTTACTGAGATGCCGCGTGATCTTTTCATAGATCTCAAAAGCCTCGTCCGATAAATTCAGTTCAAAATAAATTTCGGCGATTTCCAGTTCGGCAATGATCGAACGCTGCGGGACACTCAGTTCTTCAAACTTCCGGCGGGCGATTTCCAAAAAATTCAAAGCCTTCTGATAATCGCCGCGAAACATCGCCAGTTTTCCGAGACTTGCTTCGATCTCGGCTTCGACAAAGGACATATTTGCTTTTCGGGCTGATCTTAAGGCTTGAGCGTAAAATTTTTCGGCTTGCCGGAAATTATGCAGATCGGCGTAATTATCGGCGAGATTTACTTCGCACATCGTCAGTTCCTCGAGATCTTTTATCTTTTCAAAACGCTTCATCGCCGCCAGATAATATTTTTCCGCCTTTAATATTCCATCCTGCCGGGCGACGATATTGCCCAGATTTTTCTCGACTTTTCCGGCCGAAAGGTCATCATTGAATTTCTCGAAAACTTTCAGGGCTTTTTTGCCGGTTTTTATCGCGTCCGCGTATTTTCCTAAAAGTGCCAGCGGAATAAGTTTCGCTACCTTTGTATTGGCGGATTCGTGTGCTTTGCCGATCCGACCGAAGATTTCCGCCGATCTATCGAGATTTTCAAC
>JBGTRS010000116.1:0-10891 GCA_041940665.1 Pyrinomonadaceae bacterium
TCACGCCATTTCCTGCGTTCGGCCGGGTTCGGCGTCCGTTCGGGAATGTCGCGTGAAAAGGCACTCTACGGAATGACGATGGCCAACGCGATTATGCTCGACGTGCAAGACCGCGTCGGTTCGCTCGAAAAAGGAAAAGATGCTGATTTTATAGTTCTTTCCGGCGACCCCTTGAGCGTCTATACAACCGTTCAGCAAACCTTCGTCGAAGGCAAAAAGGTCTTTGACCGATCCGATCCGAAAGATTATCTGATCGCCGTCGGCGGTTACGGGGCGACCAACGACCGGCTCGTTCACATAGATTGTTTTGACGGAGATATGGGAGGAAATTACTAAAATGAAAAATGAAAAATTCAAAATGAAAAATTTAATACTTTTATTTTTCTTCCTGTTCACTGTTCACTGTTCACTGTCCACTGTTTCGGCTCAGGTAGCAATCAAAGGCGAAACGGTTTATACGATGGCCGGACAGGCGATCAAAAACGGCGTCGTCCTAACCAACGGCGGAAAGATCACGGCGGTCGGGCCGGCCTCGTCGGTTAGAATTCCGACTGGGTATAGGGTCATCGAAGCAAAGGTCGTGACGCCCGGTTTGATTGATGCCCGCACGGTCATCGGTTTGGCGGGATATTTGAATCAACCGCACGATCAGATGCAGGTTGAAAATTCTTCGCCGATGCAGCCCGATCTCCGGGCGATAGACGCCTATAACGCCGAAGAAGAACTCATCAAATGGGTTCGCTCTCTCGGTGTCACGACGATTCACACCGGCCACGCTCCCGCCGCACTTATTTCGGGACAAACGATGATCGCTAAAACGGTCGGCGATACGGTTGACGAAGTAACGATCCTGCCGACCGCGATGATCTCCGTGACCATCGGTCAGGGCGGTCTGGAATCGGGCGGAAAATCTCCCGGCACGTCCGCCAAACAAGCCGCGATGCTCCGCGAAATGCTTATCAAGGCTCAGGAATACGCGAGGAAAAAAGCCGCACCTGAAAAGGAAGACGATAAAAATAAACCGCAGACTCTTTCGAGAGACTTAAAACTCGAAATGATGGAAAAGGTCATCAACCGCGAGATACCTCTTCTCGTGACAGCCCATCGGGCACGGGATATTATGACAGCTCTTCGGATCGCTAAAGAGTTCAACATCAAAATTGTTCTCGACGGTGCGGCGGACGCCCATCTTTTGCTTGACGAAATAAAGGCTTCGGGCTTTCCCGTCATCCTCCATCCGACAATGTATCGGGCGGGCGGCGAGCTGGAAAATCTTTCGATGGAAACGGCGGCAAAACTTAAAAAAGCCGGAATTCCCTTCGCCATCCAGAGCGGGTACGAAACCTACGTCCCGAAAACCAGAGTCGTTCTTTTTGAAGCAGCTCTGACTTTGCAAAACGGCTTAACATTAGAAGAAGCTCTCGCCGCGATCACCATTGATGCCGCCAAAATCATCGGTATGGACAAACGCATCGGCTCGATCGAAGTCGGCAAAGATGCCGATATAGCAATGTATGACGGCGATCCTTTTGAGTATACAACCCACTGCGTCGGCACCATGATCAATGGCAAAGTGGTTAGTGAAGTTGTTCGATAATCAAAAAGGAGTGTAAGCATCCCTGCTTGCAAGCCCGCTGTTTTTCACGCGGGCTATTTTATTTTCACATATTGCGGATATTGAACTTTTTTCAATTGCTGACGCAATTGTGCATGCAAGGATGCTTTCACTCTAAATGTTCTACTATCTAGTCCCTTTTTTGTTCGCAATTACGTAAATGCTTTTCACTTAAGAAATATGCTAAACTTCGGTTGAAATTTTCAATTCCTAAATAATCTATCCATAAAATATGTTAACTACTATTTTCTTTTCCGCTATTTTTTTGTTTCAGACACCGACTCCGACTCAGACTCCGCGAGCGGCGATCTTGCAGGAAGCCGACCGTGTTGAAAGACCGACGCCGACGCCGATCCCTAATGTTTCGGTGCAGATCGGAAAACCGCAGGAAGATAAAAAGCTCGAATTCAATGAACCGACCGTGACGACGAATCACGCGGTTCGCGTCAACGGCCGGCGTCTCAACTACAAGGTGACGACCGGATTTATGCCGATCCGTGACGACAGAACGAATGAAACGGAAGCGAAGATTTTTTATATGGCTTATACGCTCGAAGGTGCGGACAAGAAACGCCCTTTGATGTTTTCGTTTAACGGCGGGCCGGGTTCTTCGTCCGTCTGGCTTCATCTCGGTGCTTTGGGACCGAAGCGTGTGAAGATGCTCGACACGGGGTTTATGCCGCCGCCGCCGTATCAGCTGGTTGATAATGAAGAAACCTGGCTGACCGAAACCGATCTCGTTTTTATTGATCCGGTCGGAACGGGATTTTCGAGAGCTTTGGATGAAAAAAAAGCGTCGAAGTTCTTCAGCGTCAACGGCGACATCCAATCGGTCGGCGAATTTATCAGACTTTATTTATCGAGAGAAGAGCGTTGGAGTTCGCCGCTGTTTCTCGTCGGAGAAAGTTACGGCACGACGCGGGCCGCCGGACTGGCGGGTTATTTGTTTGAAAAAGGCATCGCCTTTAACGGCATCGCTCTCGTTTCTTCGGTGATGAATTTCCAGAGCATACGTTTTGCCGACAGCAACGATCTGCCTTTGAATCTGATTTTTCCGTCCTACACGGCGACGGCCTGGTATCACAAAAAACTTCCCGCCGATCTCCAGAGCAAACCGCTTGAAACGGTTCTCCGGGAATCGGAAAATTTCGTCGTCAGCGAATTCGCTCCGGCTTTGTTGAAAATTGACCGACTTTCTGAAAGCGAAAAACAAAGCCTTTTGGAAAAATTCAGCCGCTATACGGGTTTAAGCCGGGACTTTATCGACCAGAACAATTTCCGCGTTGAACTTTCGCAGTTTATGAAGGAACTAAAACGAAGCGAACGGCAGATCGTCGGGCGGCTCGACAGCCGTTTTACCGGGATCAATAAAAACGCGGCGGGCGACAGTCCCGAATTCGACCCGAGTATGACGGCGATCCGTCCGCCCTACACGGCGACGTTCAATGACTACGTGCGGCGGGAACTCGGTTTTAAAACCGATCTCGAATACTACATTTTAGGCGGAGGCATCGGACGCTGGGACTGGAACGTCAACAACGGCTACGCTGAAACTTCGAGCAGTCTTCGTTCCGCCATGCAGAAAAATCCCTATATGAAAGTTTTCGTCGCGTCCGGCTATTACGATATGGCGACGCCTTATTTCGCCACCGAATACACGCTTTCAAATATGAATCTCGATCCTATCTTACGACGCAACATCAGCGTCAGATATTACGAAGGCGGACATATGATGTATATCGAGGTTGGTTCCCTGCGGAAATTAAAACGGGATTTCGTCGAGTTTATGAGCAGTTCATTAAAATAATCATCCACAGATGAACACACATAAACTCAGATAAATTTTTGTAAAAAATCTGTGTTTCTCCGTGTTTATCTATTGATAAAACTATAATCTATCTGAAATATCCGCAGGGTTTGGAATCGATCGCTCGTAAAAACGCGTGCGAGAATTCGAGGTTTTCAAAAACCTTTTCAAAATTTACATTTTCCAGTTGATCCTTGTCCTGATGCAGATAATCCCGCCAGTTGTCGTCTAAACCCGAAAGGGTGATGGCGGGAATATTTCTTTGCTGAAATGATTTTGAATCGGAACTCGCTCCCGAAAAATTTTTTATTTCAAAATTATCATTTCTCTCGTCGGCAACCTCTTCGGCTAGATTTATAAGACTCGAATCGGAGATCGTCTCGAGCGTCCAGACGTCGGTAAAACCAAAACTGTCGAAATTGACCATCGCACAATATTTTTTCACATCGCGGTTCGGAATTTTAGCGGCCATCGCCTTTGAACCTTTCAGACCGATCTCCTCTTTTCCGAAAGCAACGAATTTATAAGTCTTTTCGTTCTTTTTGTCCTTAAAATTCTGAAAAAGATTCGCGACCAAAACAACGCCCGTCCAGTTGTCAATCACACCACAGCCTAAGGTGGTTTTATCAAAATGCCCGCCGACGACAACGGTTTCGTCAGTTTTGCCTTTGACGGTCAAAACTACATTGGTCGCTTCCTCGAATTTTTCGATCTCGATGTCCTTATCCTTTGCTCCGACCTGTCTGAATAATTTTTCGACTTCCCGGAACCGGTCCGCATCGTCGCAATCTACGGATTTTATCTGCTTGATAAATTCCTCTTTGTTCGTGGCAATGGACGGACTTTTTTTCACGTCGTCCAAAAAAGAACAACCGCAAACGGTCGAGACCAAAAATATAAATGGCAAAAACTTGTCGAGCATTTTTTAATGTTCCGTTTTTCCAGAAATCAAATTTACGGCGTGCGGGAGAATGTCTCTGATCACCTCAAAACATTCCTTCACGCCTTTCGGCGAACCGGGCAGGTTTATTATAAGCGTCCGGTTGCGGATTCCCGAAACGCCGCGGGAAAGCATGGCGAATTTCGTGTGTTTTGCCGTTTCCGACCGGATCGCCTCGGAGATTCCGGGCGTTTCCTTTTCGATGACGAACTGTGTCGCTTCGGGTGTGTTGTCGCGTTCGGCAAAGCCCGTTCCGCCTGTTGTTAAGATCAGATTCGCTTCGGTTTCGGTCAGCGAATAAAGCGTCTGCCGCAAATTCTCAAAATCATCCGAAACGATCATTTTTTCCAAAACCACCGCCCCGGATTCTTCGAGCAGTCCGACCAGCGTTTCGCCCGAAACATCGTCGGTTTCGTCCCGCGAATCGCTGACGGTGACGACAAATGCACGAATTTTGCCGTTCATATGTTCCTCTTTTCTATTGATCGAGTTCGGAAGCTTTTTCTTCATCCGCCAGAGCTTCTTTATTTTTGTTGAGTTTGCGATATACTTTCGCCCGAAATTTATAGGCCTCTGATGTTTCTGAGTCAAGCTTTAAGAATTCGTTGATATCGCTCAGGGCTTTTTTAAAGTTCCCTTTTTCAAAATAAGCATCAGCCCGCCAGTACCAGGCCGATGTAAATTTTGAATCGAGCCGCAAAACCGAATCCATATCGGTGATCGTTTTATCAAAATCCCGTTTTAAATAATATGCCTCGCCGCGTCTTCTTAGGGCGAGGATCTCTTTCGGATCAATCGAAAGGGCTTTATCAAAATCCTTGATGGCCAGATCGAGTTTATCTTCGACCAGATAGACCTCGCCGCGGAATGTATATGCATTCGGAAGATCGGGACGCAGACTGATGACCTTATTGTAATCGGAAAACGCCGCCGGATAATTTTCGAGTTCAAAATAAGCCCGGCCTCTCGAAAAATATATCGCGTAAACATTTTCGTCGTCGCCGAGCATATTAATGATCCGCGTAAAGCCGTTTATCGCATCGGCATATTTTCCTTCCTCAAAATCTTGGCCGGCTTTATTGACCAATGCCATAAAATCCGCCTGCGGGCTGTCTACGGGCTTCTTTTGAGCGTTGTTTTGTAATTCGGAAACCTTTCGTTCATCGGCATCGGCTTTGTCATTTTCGCCTATTTTGCGGTAGGCTTGCGAACGGATCGAATAATCTCTGAAGTCATTACCGTTATATTCAATCGAACGAGTCAGATCGGCAATTGCTCCCCGATAGTCGCCAATATTATGATTTGCCAGACCGCGTAATTTATAAACGGTAATTTCGAGGTTTTTGTCTTCAACCCCCAGAGCCAATGCACGGCTCATATCAGCTACCGTTTTATTGTAGTTCTCCATTTTAAAATAGACAGTTCCCCGCAAAACGAAACCGTGGGCAAAATCCGGTGCCATATTCACCAGACGGTCTGCTTTCTGAAGTGCAACGTTGTTATCAGTTTCTTTGGTGATTTCCTCGATCAATCTGGTAAGTCCGTTGGGATCGTTCTGCGAAAACGTATTCAGACTCAAAAAAACGATCAATCCAAAAAACAAAATACTCTTTCTTTTCAATAAATTTTGCATATAATTTTATCCTTTTGAATTTCAGGCAATGTGTTAAGAATATAGTGTGAGTACGGGTGACTTTCAGAAGAAACCGTCTGCAGCAAAATATACTTATATTCGCGGAGTTTATCTTACATCATATTCTGAGTTTTTTAAAAAAAACTCATTTACGGGCTAACCGTCGATTCGATCTGTTCTTCGAGAGCCTTCTGCCGTTTGCCGTAGATTATACTGGCGATGACTCCGGCGACCACCAGACTCATTCCCAAAAAGGTGTAGAGGGTTTGTTCTTCGCCGTAAAATATCCAGCCGATGGTGATTGCATAAACCAAACCCGTATAGACGACGATCGCCACGCTCGCGGCTTTTTCGCGGCTGAAGGCGTTTGTCAGAAAAACCTGGCCGAGTTGTGAAAACACGCCGACAAGCAGTAAATAAAGCCATTCCAGACCGACCGGCGTTTTCCAGAAGAAAAACAAAGCGGGAAAACTGACGAGCAAACCGACCAACTGAAAATATAAAATTATCACCAGCGGATGTTCGGAATCGCGTAAACGGCGGACGATGTTGTAGGCAATGCCGGAACCGAACGCGGAGATGATGCCGAGAATCAGGAATAGAAGCGAAACCCTCGGATCGAAATTCTTTATCAAAAGAACTCCGCTGAAAGCGATCGCATAAAAAAACCATTGCAGATATCTGACCGATTCTTTCAAAAAGAAAATCGCGATAAACGCCGTAAAGATCGGCGAAAGATACTGGATCGTCGTCGCGGATGCCAGCGGTATGTTCTGCAGGGTTATAAAAAACAAAACGAGGGCGGCCGTTCCGGCAATGCCGCGATAGATCAAAAAAGATTTGTTGTTTCCCTTCCAGGCAACCTTCGCCTGACGAATACCGATATAGCAAAACGCACCGGCCACCAAACATCTGAAAAACACGACCTCCATCACGGGCATATCCGACAATTGCTTGACGAAAACATTCGCCATGGCAAAAGAAAAAGTCGAAAAAAACATCTGGCTGATGCCGCTTTTGAGAAAGTCTGTCCGAATCATTAAAAGTAAAAAATTAAATTATTTGAAATGAGGAAAATACCATAATTTGCAAAAACACACTAATTGCGTACGGCGGGTTGCGTCAACGATTTTAAAATGATAAAACAATCTACGAATTACACTGCAAAATTAAGGTTTTGCGAATAATTGAAATCTTCATCATTTATGATTATTTCAGAATTTCGATTCACAACAAATATCAAAATTAAATTGGAGGAAAGGCAGAATCATTGCCTGTAAAAAATAAATAATTATGACACAAAAAGAAACGATTGATCACTTGGCTGACAAATGCGGAATGTCAAAAGCTGATGCTAAAAAATTTATGACAACTCTGAACGAATTGGCTAAAAAAGAAGTTAAGAAAAACGGCGAATTCGTATTGCCCGGATTCGGTAAATTCGTAAAAACCAAGCGTAAAGCCCGCAAAGGCAGAAACCCGGCCACCGGTGCTGAAATCAAAATTCCGGCTAAAACCACCGTTACATTCCGTGTTGGTAAAGCTATGAAAGATGCTGTCTAAGCATTGATTATTCGATCCCAAATGCAAAGAGCGGTAAGCCTTTTCTTAAGGTTTACCGCTCTTTGCAATTTACGATAAAATGTAGGAGCAGAAACTTGTCCCTGCCCAAGAGCCGCAGGCGAATATAAAAATTATAGTTTTGCAGATTTTGAATTTTTTGCATTTGTTTTCGCTACGCTCACGGGCAACCATAGGGGATTGACTCTACAAATTTATTTTGCGGATTATCCTAAAATTAATATGTTCAAAAAAGTCCTGATCCTTTCAGCTTCCGTCGGTGCCGGCCATCTTTCCGCCGCGTCCGCCATCGAAAAAGAATTCCAACGCCAAAACGCCGCCCGCGAGATCAAAAACATAGACGTTCTCGATTACACCAATCCGCTTTTCCGCCGGCTTTACGGCAAGGCGTATATCGAAATGGTCAACTCGATGCCCGAAGTTTTGGGCTGGATTTACGACTCGCTCGACAAACCCTGGCAAAACGAACGCCGCCGACTTGCTCTTGACCGCTTGAACACACAGCCATTTATCAAACTCATCAAACGCGAGAAACCCGACATCGCCGTCTGCACGCATTTTCTGCCCGCCGAGATAATCTCCTGGCTTCGTGCCAAAAAGAAAATAGATACCAAACAAGCGATCATCGTCACCGATTTCGATGCCCACGCGATGTGGCTCTGTCATAACTACGAACATTATTTCGTCGCCCTCGAAGAAACCAAAGTGCATCTATCGAAGATCGGCATTCCGGCTGAAAAAATAACCGTTTCGGGCATTCCGATCAATCCCGTTTTTGCCGAAGAAAAAGAAAAAACCGCGATGCGTGAAAAACACGGCTTAGCCAAAGACAAATTAACGATTCTGGTTTCGGCCGGCGGTTTCGGCGTCGGCAATATCGAGCATCTCCTTGAAGCTTTGAGCGAGCTTAGAACGCCTTCGCAAATCATCGCCGTCTGCGGCAGAAATGAGGAATTAAAAGCAACTCTCGATAAACTCGCCGACCAAAAACTCAATAACGAACGCGTTCGATTTCATCCGATCGGTTTTACGAAAGAAATGGACGAATTTATGTCCGCCTCAGATTTGATAGTGGGTAAACCCGGTGGTCTGACCACATCCGAAGCCCTGGCCAAAGGTTTGATCTTCGTCATCGTCAACCCGATTCCCGGTCAGGAGGAACGAAATTCCGATCATCTTTTGGAAAAAGGCTGTGCGATCAAATGCAATAATCTGCCCGTTCTTGCTTATAAAATTGATAAATTGGTGGAAGATAAGAAAAGGTTTGAATCAATGAAACAAAATGTGCAAAATTTAGCAACGCCCAAAAGTGCTGAATTAGCCGTCAAGCAGTTGATAACATTATAGTTTGATTCGGATGCGAAAAATTAAAATCAGCTCACATCATACAATTTGCCGTCAAGATATGTTTTGCCGCGTTCGAGTTCTTCGACATATTTGACCTTCCAACCGTCATCTGTAAAAACCCAGATCTCCTTATGGATTATGTTCGTGATTACTTCATGCGGACTGCCGTCTTGGCGGTCGGGCACATACCGGACGAAATGTTGGTTCGTGTAAACAATCGCTTCCTTCCCCTTTAACGATAAACATTCGATGGTGATTCTGGTTTTATCGCTGACTCGCAGAATGCCCTGATAATTATTTGCACTCGCACCGACCTGGGCGGCCTTTTCCTTTGTATAAACTTTGCCGTCGAGTTCCTTTACGGTAAAATCTTCGGTTTCAACACTTGATTTGGCCTCCGCATCCTTGGCAATGTCCGCGTTGATCGCATGGTTGATCTGCTTCTGTATATCACGTTTGGCAATCAATTCCTGATTTAATTTGTATTGATCCTTTACAACTTCCGAGTTTTCCTGCCGGCAGTATTTCTGAACTGCTTCCGAAGATATACAAAGACAATCTTCATCTGAATCGGCCTCTAAAATCGTTACGGGAAAAGCAAAAACTGCAATAACCAATCCAAATCCAAATAAAATCTTCATAATCCTAAACCTCCATAATTTACGATCAAAATAAGAATTCATATAGTGCCGTTATTTTTTAGGCACAAAATTTTTAGCTGACGGTGTTGGCTTTCTCCTGTTTATGAATTTCCTGCAAACTTCTGACATTTACTTTTTCGTTGTTCATCTTTGTTTGAATCGCTTCGATCAGGGCTTCGGCTCCGGTCATGGTCGTGACGGTCGGAACGTTGTATTGCAAAGCGGATTTTCTAATCGCTTTTTCATCATAATGCGAAATTTTGCCTAAAGGTGTATTGATGACGAGGGCGATCTCGCCGCGTTTGATGTAGTCGGCGATGTTCGGGCGGCCTTCGTTGACCTTAAAGACGGTTTCGCATTCCAAACCGACTTCTTTCAGGCGGTTTGCCGTGCCGTAGGTGGCAATGAGACTAAAGCCCATCCTGGCAAGCCTTCGGGCGAGAATGACGGCTTGGCCTTTGTCGCCGTCACTGACCGAAATGAACGCCGTACCTTTCATCGGCAGAGTCAAAAACGCTCCTTCCATCGCTTTCCCGTAAGCTTCGCCGAATGTCTCGCCGATGCCCATAACTTCCCCCGTTGAGTGCATTTCAGGTCCGAGGATCGGATCAACACCGGCGAATTTTTTGAACGGGAAAACGGGCGATTTGACGAAGATATGCGGAACGTGCAGTACTTCCGGCAAGTTGAATTCTTCAAGAGTTTTGACACCCGCCATAATCAGAGAGGCGATCTTGGCGATCGGAACGCCCGTCGCTTTGGCAACGAACGGGACAGTTCGCGACGCCCGCGGATTTACTTCGATGATAAACACGCGGTCGTCCTTGATAGCAAGCTGGAGGTTCATCAAGCCCTTGACTTTCAGGGCTTGAGCGAGATTTTTGGTATAATGCCTGATTGTTTCGATATGTTCTTCGGCGACCTTTTGCGGCGGCAGAACTGAAGATGAATCACCCGAATGGATTCCGGCTTCTTCAATATGTTCCTGAATTCCGCAAATGACGACTGCGGTTTCATCCGCCAGAGCGTCAACGTCAATTTCGACCGCCCGCTCCAGAAATTTATCGATCAAAATCGGTTTTTCCGGCGAAGCGTCAACCGCCGTCCGCATATATTCGTCCAAAGTTTGTTCATCATAGACGATCGCCATCGCCCGACCGCCAAGGACAAAACTCGGACGCACGACGACCGGATAACCGATCTCTTTAGCGATCGCCTTGGCTTCTTCGGGCGAAACGGCCGTTCCGTTGGCTGGTTGCGGAATGTTCAGATCATTTAGAAGTGCCGAAAACCTTTTGCGATCTTCCGCCAGATCGATCGAATCCGG
>JBGTRS010000117.1:0-4815 GCA_041940665.1 Pyrinomonadaceae bacterium
TCGAAGAAAATGACCTCAGAACAAACGCCAAACAAGTCGGCGGATACTTCCGCGAGCGTTTGGAAGAGTTAAAAGAAAAATACGAAATTATCGGTGACGTCCGCGGAATGGGTTTGATGCAGGCAATCGAACTAGTCACTGACCGAAAGACAAAAGAGCCGAATCCAAACGCGGTTTTGAAAATTTTCGAAGAAACAAACCGACAAGGCGTTCTCATCGGCAAAGGCGGTTTATATGGAAACGTCATTCGGACGGGAATGATGCTCAATTCGACCAAAGATAATGTTGACGAATTAATTTCGGCTTTGGATAAGGGTTTGAGTTTATGCTAGTACACGCGGAACATAAATTTCGGATCGGACGTAATTTTTAGACAGCAACTAAATTTTGCAGAATTTGCATCGAACCAACTCATACATAATTTGGAGAAAAGGCATTATGAAACAAAAAGCAGTTTATCAATTATCGGCAAAACAGATTGTTTTGCTGGCTTTTGCTTCGGCATTGCTGGCGGTTGGAGTTGTCGTTTTGTTGAACAATTTCAACATTTTCAGTAGTGCCTTTCAAGGTAATAATAAAAATGTAGCGTTCGCCGAAAAATCGGCAACTCCCAAAATTTCGGATCCTTCAACGGTCAGCGACGAACAGAACAGCATTGAAGTATATAAAACGCTTTCGCCCGGCGTAGCATTTATTACGACAAGCTCGCGTTTTGAAAATTGGTACGGAGAAGAATTTGAACGCGAAAGCGGAAACGGTTCGGGCTCGGTCATTGACACACAGGGACATATTTTGACGAATTATCACGTCGTTGAGGGTTCTTCAAAATTATCCGTTTCATTCGGCGGCGAAAAGGTTTATCCGGCAGAATTCGTCGGCGGTGATCCCGATACCGATCTGGCAGTTATCAAGATCACGCCGCCCCGCGAAGGTTTGACCGTTATCCAATTGGGCGATTCCGACAAATTACAAGTCGGTCAAAAAGTTCTCGCCATCGGAAATCCTTTCGGTCTGGACAGAACTTTGACGACGGGCGTAATCTCAGGTCTTCAGCGTCCGATCCGGGCAAGAAACGGCCGGCCGATCGATGCGGCGATTCAAACCGATGCTTCGATCAATCCGGGAAACTCCGGCGGACCTCTGCTCGATAAGTTCGGGCGGATGATCGGCATCAACTCGCAGATTCTTTCGCCTTCGGGTGCATCGGCCGGGGTCGGTTTTGCCGTTCCCGTCAACACAGCCAAGCGTGTGATTCCGCAATTGATCCAGTTCGGCGAAGTTCGGCGTCCGAAACTCGGTGCGAATCTTTTGAGCGTCGAGCAGTTAAACGAAAGAGGAGTCGGGTTGCCGGTCGAAAAAGGTTTGCTTGTCCGAAGCGTTCTGCGTGGAAGTGCGGCGGAAAATGCCGGTCTTCGCGGAATTTACCGAAGCGGTAACGACCTTATTATCGGCGACATCATCACTTCGATCGACGGTGTAAATCTCGGCAACATTGACGATCTTTACCGCTATCTCGACAAGAAAAATATCGGTGAAACGGTTCAGGTTAAAGTTTTCCGGGAAGGCAAAACCATAACTCTTCCCGTTAAGCTAACACAATTGCCGCAAGCCGACGGCGGAACCCGCACCCGCCGATTTTAGATTCTGAATCGAATTAAATAAAAACGCAGATGAGCTGCTTTTCATCTGCGTTTTTATTTTTGTATTAATCTCTATTGTTTATTTATGAAAAATTTTTACAACGCAGGTTTCGGTTGGGTTTGCCGAAATTGCGAACGGGAGTTGAAAACCGAAACGGCGGAAAGATCAAGGCTTTTGACCGAAGGCGAAGCCGAAAGCAAATATCCCGAACTTTCCAACATAGCGATGGCCAAATGGGCGGACGCGGAAAAAAACCGTCTTGTTTGTCCGCGTTGTGAAACAACTGAAACGGTTAATAAGGAATAAACGGATGACCATCAAATAAAGCTTTTCTATTTCACCACAAAACTTTCCATCATTTCACACGCCTTTTCCGTATATTCATCACCGAAAGGTTCTAAGATCGTCGTTCTCAGTTCATAAGTTTTTCCGTGTTTTTTGCTTTGGACGATCTTCCGCAAAACTTTGTAATCAACTTCATCAACCGTTTTTTCCGTTCTGATGATCGTTCCTCTTTGATCTGCGGGAAGGTCGTCGAAATTCTTTTGCGAGACGAATTTCTCATCGTTGCCGTTCTTTATTTCTTTGACGAGTTTGGCAAAGTTCAAACCGTCCGAGATCCGCAGACGAACTCTTGCCCGCCAGATATTCCGTGTTGATCGTTCGCCGTAAAGTTTGGAATATGCCTCGAACGGAAAATCCGGCTTATCCCGCATCGGATATAGAAAACCTTCGGATTTTTCGATCCGAAAGTCTTCCTTTTCGACAACTTCCGGCTGGTATGCCGCCGCCGCGTGTTTTTTTATCGTCGTGGAGACAATGACCATTATCAAAACGAATATGCCTCCGATGATTAAAATTTCCATAAATTCAAAGGTTAAAAGTGAAAAAGTGAAAGAGTGAAAATGTTTGGTCGTTGCTCTTCACGAAACATTCTCATTCTTTCACTTTTCAGACATTTACACTTTTCTTACTTTCCATGGCCGCAAGTTGTCCGCAGGCGGCGAAAATATCTCTGCCGCGCGGAGTTCTGACATAAGCCGACACGCCTTTTGATTCCAGAATGTTTTTGAATCTTTCGACCTGTTCCCGATCGGGCGGACAATATTCGAGCGGTTCGGCCGGATTATGCGGTATCAGATTCACTTTGACACGGGTCAGATCATATTTTTCCAGCAATTCCGCCAACTGTTCGGCGTGTTCGTCCGAATCGTTGACGCCGCTAAGCAGAACGTATTCAAACGTAAAACGCTCGCCGCGTCTTAAAGACTTTTGAAATTCCTTCGCCGCTTTCAATAATTCTTCGATGTCCCATTTTTTATTGATCGGCATCAGTTTATTTCTGAGATCGTTGTTCGGGGCGGAAAGCGAGATCGCCAGATGGGGACGTTTTTCAAGGTTGGCGAACTCGTAAATTTTCGGAACGATCCCGGCGGTTGAAACGGTGATGCGGTTCGGCACGATAAAAAGCCCGTCTTCTTCCGACATAATTTCAACCGCCTTCGTCAAATTCTCAAAATTCAGGAGCGGTTCGCCCGCTCCCATTGCGACGAGATTCGTTCCGTGCGGAGTTTCCCGGGCTTTACCGTAAACGTCGTTGAGAACAATGATGATCTGCTCGATGATCTCGCCGGCGGTCAGATTTTTCAAAAAACCGAGTTTTGCCGTCAGACAAAAATCGCATTTCAAGGCACAGCCCGATTGCGACGAAAAACAGATGGTATCGCGGTTTTCGGTCGGTATAAAAACCGTTTCGACCGGATTGCCGTCCTTTGTTTTCATTAAAAATCTTCGCGTTCCGTCTTCTGAAATATAACGCGACTCGACATCTAACGTCGAAGCCTCGGCGATCTCATTCAACTTCTCCCGAAAATTTTTCGGCAGGTCGGTTATTTCGTCAAAATCAAGCAGACGCCTTTCGTGCAAGCCTCGAAAGATTTGCGACGCACGATATTTCGGCTCGCCGATCTCTGTTACGAATTCGGCAAGTTCCGCTTTGTTCATTCCCGTTAAGTGAAGTTTTTCGCTCATCCGTGCTTTTAGTTTATCGTAAATTATGCCAAAAGGGCATCAGAGCCATTTCGATATTTTATGTTAAACTTTCTGTTACAAAATTCATTATGAAAAATAAAGCACTTATCGGCGGAATCATTGCCTTGATCTTGCTCGCTCTGCTCGCGTTATTTTGTTTTTGGGTCGGCAAAAAAATAAATGACGGCATCCGCGGCACGCAGAAGGAGGAAGAAACCATTGAAAAACCCGCTCCCGATGTTACAAATCCTTTGCCGGAAAAGATCGAGACCGTTCAGCAAGCGAAGGAAGTATATCTCGCTTTGGGCAATCCGAGCGAGGCCGGGGAAAATTTGTCCATTCGTGAAAACTTTCTGCTGGTCAATAAAGCGTTTGCACTTTCTTATAATGATAAAACGGGAACGGCGAACTGGGTGGCATGGCGTTTGACGAAAAATGATCTGGGAAATGCCGACCGGCAAAACGATTTTCGTCCTGATGACCGTCTGCCGGAAAGTTTTACCCAAATAAAACCGACGGATTATTCGCGAAGCGGTTTTGACCGCGGCCATTTCTGTCCGAGTGCCGACCGCACGAGCAGTCCCGAAATGAACAGTCTGACTTTTTTGATGACGAATATGGTTCCGCAAACGCCGGATCTCAATCGAAATACCTGGGAAAGACTCGAATCATATTCGCGGCGGCTCGTGACCAGGACCAATCTCGATCTGTACATTTTTGCCGGAGTTTACGGCGAAAAGAAAAGACTCAAAAGAAAACTGACCGTGCCGACCAATACCTGGAAGATCATCGTCGCCGTTCCGCAAGGCAAAGGTCTTTCGGCAATTGACGAAAAAAGTTTGACTATTGCCGTTGATTTTCCGAATAATGTTAGCTTGGATAACGATTGGCGAAAATTCCGCACGACGATCCGCAATCTTGAACAAAAAACAGGCTATAACTTTCTTTCAAATCTGCCTCAAAGTTTACAGGACAAACTGGAAAACAGAATCGAACGACAATAATTTTCAGGCAAAGATAATAATATGAATGGATTAAAATGCCCCAATTGCAGTTTAGTCAATATGACTTCGGCAACCGAATGCTACCGATGCCGGACTTCCCTTATCAATCTTCCGCCGACGGCCGAAGTTTCCGTTCCGG
>JBGTRS010000117.1:4825-10862 GCA_041940665.1 Pyrinomonadaceae bacterium
AAACCGGAGTGGCCTCGAGCCCCTATTCCTTGAATTCATGTTTTAGAATTTGACTAGAATATGACGATGGTCAGAATCAATTTTTGGACGTCGGGTTGGGTCGTAAAACCTTTTTTTGGTATCGTGTCTATCTGGCGGTTTTGGCCTTGTTGTCGCTTGTAATCGCAGGATTTGGAGTTTTTGCGTTTTTTCTTTCTCAAGAACCGAGCCTGCCTCAAAGAGAAGCTCAGGAAATGCTTTTAGCGGGCATAATCTACGGCGGAATGGGACTGATCTTCGGTGTTATTTATCTGATCGCTCTTTTCTTACCGAAGAAACCCTGGAATTGGGTGGTCGGAATAATAATTATCGCTCTGGGAATGACCATGTGCTGTTCGCTTCCCGCCGCCATTCCGCTTTTGATCTTTTGGATCAAACCTGAAACTCAAGCATTTTTCGGGCGTAGATAAAATATGACGAAAACTATACATAAACCCGCCCCGGAAGATGTCGCTTCGGTTGATGCGATTATCAAAGCGACTTACGATGTAATTTCCGGCGGCATTGATGAAAAACGCGACTGGAACAGATTCCGTTCGCTTTTTTATAAAAAGGCCCGCCTGATTCCGACGGCGATGAATGAGGATTCGAATATCTTCGAAGCAAGTATTCTCACGCCCGAAGAATATATCGAACGCACCGAACCGTTTTTTATGAAAAACGGTTTTTTCGAAAAAGAAATTGCCCGCCGAACGGAAAACTACGGCAACATTGTTCACGCTTTTTCAACTTACGAAGGAAGATACAAACCTTCCGATACACAACCTTTCTTACGCGGTATAAACAGTTTTCAGCTTTTGAATGACGGCGACCGCTGGTGGATCATTTCGGTTTTCTGGCAAGCTGAAACTTCCGACAATCCGCTTCCCGAAAAATATCTAAATTTTTAATTTAGACAAAATTTATTGCTTTTTTTCACCCTCTGTTTTAACATTGTTTAAGAATGTTCTTCTCTAACATTCTTAAACAATGTCCCCAAAAAATTCAATAACTTTTGTGTGTTTTGATATCGCAAAACCCGCAAGTAAAAGAATGTCTGGCAAGTCATTTTGAATGAATCTTGTCATTTTGAAATGTCAGATTGACTTTATTTTCCCTGCTCTTTTTACTGATAGGGAATTTTATCCAATGTTTATCTGCGTTTAGTTTGTTTATTTTATGGCATAGCAGTTGATTATCTGATTAAATTGTAAGCCTTGTTGGTAAACGGATGCGAAGGTAAAACACAGGAGTTCAAAAATTTTTTTATTTGCTTTCACACATTATTTCTTCCACTGATTAGTAAAGACCAACAAACTGGGAGTAAGCATGTTCAATTCATTAAATCTCTCATCACACAATTTTGTTACGAAAGTTTTCTGGGGTGTACTTGTCGGCTTAGCGGGACTGGCTGTGCTTTTTTCCGCTTACCAAAGCATTTCATTTTCGCTGAAACAATGGTTTATTTTCATTGTGACAGGAATTATATGTCTGATCATCAGCCAGTATCAGGTTAAATTTCCGCGAACCAACGGATATCTGTCCGTAAGAGAAGTTATAATATTCTGGTCTATGATCTGGCTTGGAACAGGCGGTGCGGTTTTACTTGCTCTTATTTCCGCATTTGCAAATACGCCGCTCAGGTCAAAGAACCAGGTACGTTGGACTGTAGATATTTCCATCATCAGCCTGGCGACCTTTTTCTCGGGAAATTTTCTCTATTTCATCTTAAGCGGTTTCTTTAATTTTTCGGCCAATCCGATTGCCGACAATCCTATCAATGCCTTGGCTCTGCTGATCGCGATGGTTTTTGTCGGGATTATACATTACGGTCTTTATGCCGGTGTATTCTCATTATTCCTAAAAGCCGAAGGCGGTTTTTCAGCCTCAGCCTTCTGGAAAGCCAACGGATTAACGGGAGCGGTTTTTGGGATAATCTGCATTGCTTTAGTGTTCGGATTGCATTTGCTTACCGTTTATTTCGGAGTCTTAATCGGTTTACTTGTTCTGCCGATAGTCATCTTCGGGCATCTTGCCTTCAACTTTCATAAACAACTTCTCGACCAGAAAACAAAAGAAATACGCGAAGCCAGCCGCATTCACCTGGCAACCGTCGAAGCACTCGCCACAGCGATTGATGCCCGCGATCAGGTCGGTCGCGGTCACGTCAGTCGCACGCAAATTTATGCCGTCGGAATCGGGAAAGTTATGAACCTTTCCATTCAAGAATTAGAGGCCTTAAATACAGGTGCTTTGCTTCACGATATTGGAAAACTTGCCGTTCCGGATCATATCTTGAATAAACCGGGAAGATTAACGCCCGCCGAATTTGAGAAAACAAAAATTCATGCCTCAATCGGTTCTTCGATCCTGGAAAAGGTTGATTTTCCGTATCCGGTCGTCCCGACCGTCAGACACCATCACGAAAGATGGGACGGCAAGGGTTATCCCGATGCTCTTAGCCAGGATAATATCCCTTTGACCGCAAGAATTCTGACAGTTGCCGATGCGTATGATACTTTGCGTGGCGAAAGACCTTATCGAAAGGCGATTTCGCGTGAGGACGCCCGCAAGCATTTAATAAATGAAGCCGGAAGACAATTTGACCCGCAAATAGTCGATATTTTCTTACGAAATCTGCGGACATTTGAAAAGGAAGTTATCAATCAAGGTTTGTCGTACGATGACGAATCCAATCAAGAAACCTTTAGCAATGATTTTATTCTTACCGATTTGGATATAAGCTACGTCGAACAGATAAAACGGGCCAACCGCGAGGTGTTTACGCTTTACGAATTGGCACGAGTCTTCGGTTCATCGCTTAATCTTGAAGATACGCTTTCTCTCTTCGTCCGAAAAGTTGCCGAACTCGTTCCGTTTGATACTTGTGCCGTCTATCTTTTAAGTGAGACGGAAACGGTCGCCATTGCCAAACACGTTGAAGGAATAAATAAGGACGAACTCAAAAACAGAAAAGTTCAGGTCGGTCAAGGAGCAACCGGTTACGCTTTGAAAAAACGGCAATCCGTCTTTAACGTAAATCCCGGACTCGATTTTTCATTCTATCAAATGGAATTTATTCAGGATTATAAAGCGATGGCGTCCTTGCCTTTGATCGCCAACGAAAAACTCGTCGGTGCCGTGTCGCTCTATACTTCAGAGATCGAAAATTATGAAGATGAGCATATGCGGCTTCTGGAGACCGTTTCACGTATTGCGGCCGATGCAATTTTGACCTCGATAAGACACGCCGAAACCGAATCGAAGGCTTTGACCGATCCGATGACAAATCTGCCGAACGCCCGCAGTCTTCAGATGCAGTTTGAAAAGGAAGCCGCTCGGGCGAAAAGAAACGGAAGTAGTTTCCAAGTATTGATGCTCGATCTGGATGGTTTTAAGAAGGTAAATGATACGTTCGGGCATAAAGTTGGAGACCTGCTCTTGGCAGAAATCTCCAAAGTTATGCAGAAACAGCTTCGGGATTATGATTTTCTGGCTCGTTATGCCGGCGATGAATTTGTTGCCATCATTCCGGAAACCGATAAAAAAGTCATTTATGAATTATGTATGCGAATGGAAAAAGCTGTCCGCGACTTTAAGCTGAAGGTCAATGAAAACAGTTTTGCCAAGGTCGGCGTAAGTCTTGGTTCGGCTTCCTATCCGACCAACGGCGAAACTCTGGACAAAATCATTATCGCCGCAGATAAAGCTATGTATGCCGTTAAAGCCAGACGAAAATCCAAGCTCAAAAAACAGCAGATGGCGAAATTAAGGGCTCAGCAAAAACTGCAGGAAGAAAAATTGAAAGCCGAAGAACCGATCGTCGTTCGGGAATTTACCGTTGAAGAGGATGTCAATTACGATTCGAACATCGAGAAGATTGATGAAAATGCACTTATCGTTGAACTTGATGAAAGTCATATCGTCTCATCAAAAGCCATCAACTGATTCTCCTCACTTTTTTTATTTTGAATTTTCCTTGAAAACTTTCGTCAGTGTGTCTTCGCCGTAATCTATATCTTCGATCTTCCAGACGCCGTCAACTTTTGTCAGCAGATATTTTATCGTTTGCTCTTCGCCGAAGTTTAAGAACGTCACCGTCACGGTCGCTTTTTCGTCCTTGATCTCGGCTTGGCCGATCTTAAATTCGGCAACTTCGACATCCTGAGCATTGTAAAGCGGATCGAAATCCAATACTCCGATCTCATCTTTGTTCTCGACCGAATCTTTCCAGATCAAATCCGCCAGACTTTTAACAAAGTATTTGTCCACCAACGCCCGATTTTTATCTTGGAAAAACGGGCTGTTTTCATTGTCGCTCTGATTATATAAATCTTCGACCAGTCCTTCGGGAGAATTCGGGGCTTTGGTAGTGGCTGTATTTTCCGCCGAGTTCGATCCCGATTTTGAATCATCTTCTTTCTGATTGAGATTTGCTAAATCGTTCGAGTTTTCATTCGAGGATTTTACATCACCGTTTGCTTCGCTGTTGTTTTTGCTGACTTCCTTTGTTGAACAGGAAATCGTTATCGCTACCAACGCAAGAAGTAAAAATGCCGTAAATCTTTTCATTTTAATTTTTTTACCAAACTTCTATAAATTATTTAAGACCGCCCGAATCAACTTTGTTTATCGTCAGTTCTTAGATGTTTTTTACATAAATCACCGACAAAGTCAATCGAAAATTTTATTGATTACGAAGCGATTTTTTATACCTGAATTTAATAATGCTAGAATGAATTTTCAGACACAAAAAAGTAATGAAAGAATCGCAGACAATCGTGGAATTTCGGAACGCCGGTTTTGCCGTCGGTGATTTCCAAATTCTTAAAAACATAAATCTTGAAATTTTTGAAGGCGAGATTTTCGTCCTTCTGGGTGAATCGGGTTGCGGCAAAACGACGACTTTGAAACTTATCAACCGGCTAATCGAACCGACCAGCGGCGAGGTTTTGGTCGAAGGAAAATCAACGTCCGCTTGGGATGCGATCAAACTTCGGCGGCGAATCGGTTATGTTCTGCAGGAAGCCGGACTTTTTCCGCATTTCGATGTCGAAAAAAACGTCGGGCTTGTGCCGAGTCTTGAAAATTGGGATTCAAAAGAAATACAAAAACGCACGACCGAAATGCTCGAACTTGTCGGCTTAACTCCCGCCAAATTCGGCAATCGTTTTCCGAGCGAACTTTCCGGCGGTCAACGGCAGAGAGTCGGTGTCGCCCGAGCCTTGGCGGCAAATCCTGATCTACTGCTTTTGGACGAACCTTTCGGAGCGTTGGACGCGATTACGCGAAATCATCTGCAGAAAGAATTTGCCAAATTAGTAAAAGCTTTACATAAAACCGCCGTTTTCGTAACGCACGATTTGCAGGAAGCATTTACGCTCGGCACCAGAATTTGCCTGATGGACAAAGGCGAGATCGCTCTGGTCGCAACGCCGGAGAATTTCCGAAAAAGCGAATTGCCGCTTGTGCGGGAATATCTGGAAACGATTGGTTAGAGTCAATGGATGAGAGAAAAATCTTGTACCTTGTACCTGTTTACTTGTTCCTAAAATATGAATCTTTTTGAATTCATACAAAATAACTGGCCGGAAATTTTCGCTTTGACCCGCGAGCATATTTTTCTTGTCTTTGTTTCAACCGCCTTTGCCGTACTGGTCGGCGTTCCTCTGGGAATTCTTTTAACGAGAAAAAAATCCCTGCAAACGCCCGTATTGGGTTTTGCGAACATCATGCAGACTGTTCCTTCGCTGGCTTTATTCGGCTTGCTGATCCCGATTTCTTTTATCGGTATCGGTTCAAAACCGGCGATCATCGCTCTCGCACTTTACGCACTTTTGCCGGTCATCAGAAATACAGTTACGGGAATATCTGGAATTGACGCAAAGATAAAGGAAGCGGCGACGGCGATGGGAATGACCGATTGGCAGATCTTGCGGCAGGTCGAACTGCCGCTGGCGATGCCCGTGATCTTGACGGGCATTCGCGTCGCCGTCGTAATCTCCGTCGGTGTCGCCAC
>JBGTRS010000118.1:0-10827 GCA_041940665.1 Pyrinomonadaceae bacterium
GTCTTTGAGGGCGGAATGCTTCTGAATGTCTATGACTTACGCCACACGTCAAGGGCTGTTACGGGATTGGTGACGGTCGGACTTTTGATTACGACCGTTTTGGCCGGAGTCGTCGCCCATTATCTGATCGGAATTTCCTGGGAAATCGCGTTTCTGTTCGGAGCGACGATCTCGATTACCGGTCCCACCGTTATCACGCCGATCCTGCAGAAGGTTCATGTCAACCGGCGGGTGCGTTCGACGCTCGAAAGCGAATCGATCATCGCCGACCCTCTCGGTGTAATTTTGGCTTCGATAATTTTTACGGCGATAATTTATCCGGGCGATTGGTACAACGTTATCAAACACGGTATTGAGACCTTTGCCGCCGGAACATTCGCCGGAATTTTTGTCGGACTTTTTATCTGGCTTTTGTCGAGCCGTTTGCATCTTCTGCCCGCGAAGTATTCCCGCATAGTGATTTTGGGCGGGGCGTTGGTCGCTTACACGGTGGCCGAACTTTTTGCCCACGAATCGGGCGTTTTGGCGGCGGCGATCGCCGGAATCGCGGTCGGCTCGCTCGATATTCCGCATAAACACGAGATCGAGGAGTTCAAAGGCGATCTCGCTTCGATCGCCATTTCCGCCGTGTTTATTCTGCTCGCGGCAAAAGTACATTTGAGCGATCTGATTTCGCTCGGCTGGCAGGCGTTTCTGGTCGTGATGCTCATCATAATTTTTGTCCGCCCCGTTCGCGTTTTTCTTTCGACCTACGGCTCGGAACTTAAACGAAACGAGAAACTTTTTATTTCATTCCTGGGTCCACGCGGTATCGTCGCCGCATCGGTCGCCACGTTTTTCTCTTTGGAGTTGATCGAAAAAGGCTATACGCGGGACGGGAATATTTTCGTTACGCTTGTTTTTGCGGTCATTTTAGGAACAGTTTTAATTGAAGGAACACTTGCCAGTTGGACGGCAAGGATTTTTAGAGTTATGCCACGTTTAACAGTAATTATAGGTGCAGATGAAACGGCGAGGCTTCTGGCAAAAAAATTGGTTGAAGCAGGAGAGTTTGTTTCGATGATTGATACGGATGAAGATAATTGTGCCGCCGCGAAGGATTTGAAAGGCATCAATGTTTTTTGCGATGATGCGACGAACACGAATGTCTTACGGCAGGCGGGAGTTCCGACGGCTAAAGCCGTGATCGTCGCGACGCCTTCGGATAAGGTGAACATTCTGATCAGTCAGGTAGTGCGTTCAAACTTCGGCGAAAAAAGAGTCGTCGCCCGGGCGAATACGACCTCGAATATGTCCGCCTTTGAAGATGCCGGAATCGAGACGATGAGTCCCGTCCAGGCTTCGGTGGCGATCTTGGAAAATATGGTTTTGCGGCCGAGTCTTTTTCAATTGCTTGCTTCGACCAAACCGGAAGAAGAAAAGATCGACGAGGTCAGAGTTACATCACGGCAAAGCATCAACAAAAGCCTCGCCGATCTGCATCCGCGGGGCTGTCTGGTCGTCGCTTTAAGACGCGATAACAACATCATTCAGCCGAGCGGTTCGACGATTTTGCGTTACAACGATATTTTGACGATCCTCGGCGACGACCAATCGCTCGAAAAAGCCAAGAAGCTGTTTCAGGGATTTGAATAGTCGTGGTTCACGTTAAAATTTTTGGTTTTCAAAAAATGTAGGGGGCAATCCCTTGTGGTTGCCCATGAGCCGTTAGGCGAAAATAAACATTGAAATTCAAAATTGTAAAAGATAAAGCAATTTTCGCTTCGCTCATGGGCAGGGACAAGCCTCTGCCCCTACATTTTTTGTTAAATTGAGTTTTTTTTACAGAAGCCTTAAAGATATGAAAAAAGCAGTATTACTTTTCAGTTTTCAGTTATTACTTTTCACTTCATTGTGCTTTGCCCAAACTCTCGCTCCCGGTTCGCCCGGCAAGGATGCCCAATGGGCGAGTGCGGGAAAACAAGGTGTCGGCACATCCGCTTCGCTGGAATCGAAGGTCTGGTTCACCTTGCAGGGCGGAGCACTCACGGAAGTTTATTACCCGAATGTCGCCGTCGGAAATGTTCACCTTCTGCAATTTGTCGTTGTTAATCCGCAAACAAAAAAGGTCGAAACGGAAAGAGATGATGCAACGCACGAAATAAAAGTCCTGCGTCCCGACTCCTTAACATTTCAGCAGGTCAACACGGCAAAATCGGGCCAATGGAAGATTACGAAAACTTACACGACAGATGTTGAACGCGATACGGTTTTGATTGATGTAAAGTTTGAGCAAAAAAATAAAGAACTGAATTTGTATATTTATTACGATCCTTCATTAGGGAATTCAGGGATGGGTGATAATGCCTATTCTCCGTTAGGCTCGGTTAAATTTGACCAAAAAAAACAAATGCCGAATGGTTCAACAATATTTGAAGAAGTAATTAGTAATAATGGATTAGGTGCGGATGATGGAAAGTATGCTTCGGCTATTAATTTAACATCAAATATTACCGAATTAGTCAATGGGTTTTACGGAGTGAGCGATGGTTTGGAGCAATTAAAAAAATATGGAAAAATCGAAAATTCATATTCGAATGCCCAAAATGGGAATGTTGTTCAACTGGCGAAAATTCTCGAACCTGAAAAATTTACTGTTGCGTTATCGTTTGTCAAAGGAACTAATGTTCAAACTGCCGCTAAAATGGCATTTGAAAGTTTAGGCAAAGGCTTCACACAAGCATTAGCCGAATACGAAAAAGGTTGGAGCGATTATGTCAAAACTCTCCGCAAGGTGAATCCGAAATATCAGGCACAGTTTAATATGGCGGCGATGGTTTTGAAGGCTCACGAGGATAAGACCTATCGCGGGGCGAATATCGCTTCTTTGTCGGTGCCGTGGGGCGGCGGCGATAATGCCAATGAAGATAATGTCGGCGGTTATCATCTGGTTTGGTCGCGTGATCTCTATCAGGTTTTTACGGCTTATATGGCTTTGGGAGATCGGGCGGCGGCGGAACGGGCGTTGGATTTTCTTTTGAAAGTTCAGCAAAAACCGGACGGCTCTTTTCCGCAGAATTCGTGGCTTGACGGGAAACCTTTCTGGGGTTCATTGCAACACGATGAGGTCGCATATCCGCTCATAATGGCGTATCAACTCGGCAAAACCGATAAGGAAACTTACCAAAAACATCTCAAAAAAGCTGCCGATTTTATTGTCCGCACGGGACCTTCGACACCGCAGGAGCGTTGGGAAGAAGAGGGCGGTTTTTCGCCTTCAACGATCGCAGCGGAAATCGCCGGTTTGGTTTGTGCGGCGGAAATTGCCAGGAAAAACGGCGACGAAGCATCGGCATTGATCTATCTCGCGACGGCGGATGATTGGGCAAGAAAGATCGAAATGTGGACGGCGACGACGACCGGAAAATACGGCGACGGCAATTATTATTTAAGAATTACGCAAAACGGGAACCCCGATGCGGGCGAGAAAATCGAACTCAACAACGGTGCGGGCGTTTTTGACGAAAGAGAAATCGTTGACGCGGGATTTCTGGAATTGGTGCGGCTCGGAATCAAACCGGCCGATGATCCTCTGATAATGAAATCGGTCAAAGTCATTGACGAAGTTATTAAAGTTGACACGCCCAACGGCGAAGCGTTTTACCGCTACAACAACGACGGCTACGGCGAAATGGACGACGGTCGGCGTTGGAACTGGGACGGAAAATATACCGGAAAGGGCAGACTTTGGGCATTTCTTTCTGGCGAACGCGGGCAGTATGAATTGGCTTTAGCGAAACAATTAAGTAAAAATGCTGAAAAAAAGACAAATGAAGAGACTAAGTTCTTTCCAGTTTATAAAGAATATAAAATGGCAGAACTCAGGCTTGAAGCAATGCAGAGGTTTGCCAATGAAGGTTTGATGATTCCCGAACAGATTTGGGATAAAAAGGAAGTCCCGACGGCCGATTCGCAGTTTTCGCCAAACCTCCAATTCGGCGAAGGCACCGGCTCGGCAACTCCGCTCGCCTGGTCAATGGCTCAATTCATACGCCTTGCCGTCAATCTGGAAGAGGGCAAAAATCTCGACACGCCCGATGTCGTTTATAAACGCTATGTCAAAAACGGAATCCCGCCGCAGATCAGCGATTTCGGCGGAATGGACGAAATGGTCACGTTACCTCTGAAACCGGGCGAAAATTTCAAATACGAACGCAAATTGCCGCCCGGCTCAAAGGCGGCTTATATGTATAGAGGCGAAACGAAACTGGCCGAAGTTAACGAAAAAGGAGAGTTTTCGGCTGAGATCAAAGTGCCGGAGAAAGAGGAAATTGCCGTCGTCGGTTATCAAACGCCGGATGGTTCGACAGCTTTTGAACGGGCGATCTTGCGTTCGGCGAGCGAGGTTAAAAAGAAAGAATACTCTGCCGATCTGCAAAGAAGAATTGCTAATTCGAAAACGTCGCCCTATATTGCGGATAAAAAGGCCTATTTTTATTACACGGGCAAAGCGAATAGCGTTATGCTGGCCGGAGATTTTTCGAATTGGTCGCCAAGGATTCAGCTTGATGAAATTGAGGAAGATTTTTTTGTCTATGAAATGGATCTCAAAAACTCGGCCCGCGTCGAATACAAGTTGGTGGTTGACGGAAAATGGATCACCGATCCGATGAATCCGAATAAACTGGATAACGGTGTCGGCGGCATAAATTCGGTTCTGGAAATGCCCGGATATAAACCGACGGTCTGGAATAAAGATCTGAGCGGATCGGCACTTGATCAAAAGGTATCCGAACTCGAACTTGACAGCCAAAAATACGGCAAGCGAACGGTGAAAATTTATATTCCGTCCGCCTATTACCAACGCGGCGTCGCCCCGAAACTGCCCGTCCTCTATCTGTTTGACGGTAGCGATTACCTCAAACGGGCAAGGGCAATAGAGGTTTTGGAAAATCTGGGAGCGGCGAAAAAGGTCGAGCCTTTTATGCTGGTTTTCACCGATCCGGTCGAACGGATGAAGGAGTATTTTGCCAATGATGATTTTGCCGACTACATTGCCAACGAGGTCGTTCCGGCGGTTGAGAAAAAATATTTTTCGGCCGTCAAAACCGGACGTGAAAACCGGGCTTTGCTCGGTGCCTCTTTGGGCGGAGTGACAAGCGTTTGGATTGGACTCAAGCATCCCGACAAATTCGCCAACATCGGCGGTCAATCGAGTTCCTTTTGGGTTGAGAACGAAAAGGCGGTCAAAGCCCTGGAAAAGCTCAAAGGCGACGAAAAGTTTAATTTCTATTTTGACGACGGAACTTTCGAAGGCGTTGAGGACTCCCGACGCGTTAATGTTTTGCTTCGCGGTAAAGGATTTCCGGTAACTTATATCGAAGGCGAAACGGGACATAACTGGACGAGCTGGAAGGATAGATTGGCCGATGCGTTTATGGCTTTGATGAAATAGGTTAGACTATTGGCGGAAAAGCCGGGTTTGAAAATAAACAGCTGTATTAGAACTTTTAAAAAGTTTAATGAAAAAAATCGTTTTAGCCACTGATTTAGGCGGGACAAATTTGCGGATGGCGGCAGTCAGCACTGATGGCGAAATCTTATCCCGTGTCAAATATAAAACCCCGCGGGCCGAAAACGGTTTTGAGATCGTCTCGGAAATGGCGAAAGCGGCCGCAGAATGTAAATCGAACCTGACTGATTGCGAAGTAATCGCAGTTGCCGCGGCCGTGCCGGGAGCGATAAATTTTGAAAAAGGTTTGATCACAAAGGCACCGAATCTTCCCGAGTTGGACGGTTTTGAAATGGTTGCGGAACTTCAGGAAAGAATCGGCGTCAAGGCGGTTTTGGAAAATGATGCGAATGCGGCGGCGGTCGGTGAAAGCTGGCTCGGAGCATCGAAAGGTGTAAAAAATTCGATCATGGTCACGCTCGGAACGGGCGTCGGCGGCGGGATCATCATTGACGGAAAAATCCTGCGGGGGATTGACGGAACCGCCGGCGAGATCGGGCATATCAATGTCGAACCTGAAGGACATCCCTGCGGTTGCGGAAGTTTCGGATGTGTCGAGCAATATTCGTCAGCGACGGGAGTTGTGCGGATTGCAAAAGAATTGTCCGCCGAAAATCCCTCCTCAAAACTTGCCGATAAAGATGAACTTAGTTCCGAGGATGTATTTGAAATTGCCCGCCTGGGCGATGAGATCGCCACGGATGTTTTTCGTCAGCAAGGATTTTATCTCGGTTTGATGCTCTCGGGTTTGATAAATACGCTCAATCCGGAAGTTATTGTTATCGGCGGCGGTGCTTCGGCCGGTTGGGATCTGTTTATTCCGCATCTCAAAGAAGAGATAAAAATTCGTTCTTATTACGAACCCGCAAATCGTGCTAAGATTGTTTCAGCCGAACTCGGGGATGATGCCGGAATTTTAGGCGTGGCAAATTTGGGTTTTCAAAATTTATAAAAGTTCTTGAAGTAAAATAAATCTGTTTTGAGAATTTCAGAATATGAATGTATATCAAAAAATCCTGGTCAAACTTTATGAGATGACCGGCGGCAAGGATTCCGAAAGAGTTGATTTAAAAGACCTGGTAAAATCGGAAGGTTTTTTGCCGAGTTACCGGGACATTTTTAAGCAGATGAGTCAGCAGGGCTGGATCGCCGAAACGGGACGGGCTGATGTTATCAACATAACTCACTGGGGCGTCAAGGAGGCGAAGAAATTACAGAGCGGAACAAAGGATGATTCTCGCGAGATCCAAAAGAGTGCCAATCGCCTGAAAGAAGATGTCAAAGAATTTATGGTTATTACGGAAGAATTTGCCGGAGATGTGACGGATGACCATTTTAAGCTGGTTCAGAAGAAATTCGAAAAAATAAAGGACGCCATCGAGAATTTAAAGACTAATTTTTAACAACCGCTTGCTTTTCAAGGCTGGCATCGTGTATGATATTCGTTTCCTGCTAAGCGTAGGAACGCAAAACGTGGGTTTTCGCACCCACTTTTTATTTTGGAAAAAATAGGGTTGTGAATAAAGCAAATCTGGCAGAAAGAATTCGGCAAGTTGCCGAAAAAATCGTTGAAAAAAAGGCTCTGGAATTAGTTCACGTTGAAGTAATCGGTGCCGGAAAAGGACTGACGGTGCGGGTTTTTATTGATAAGGAAAACGGCATCAACCACGATGATTGTTCGTTGGTCAGTCAGGAAATCGAACAATATCTGGATTCCGAAGACCCGATCAGCGGTTCCTATACATTGGAAGTTTCATCGCCCGGCATCGAACGCGGACTTTACAGTCTGAAGGATTTTGAAAAGTTCGCCGGGGAAAAGGCGAAACTGCAAACTCACACGGCGATCAACGGCCAGAGAAATTTTCGCGGTAAGATCGAACAGGTCAGCGGCGAACAGATTATTTTTGAAGACAAGACCAACGGACAGGTTGAAATTCCATTTAGTTCGGTGAAAAAGGCGAACTTGGAATTTGATTTTGAGGAAGAATTAAAACAGGCGAAAAAGCGTAAATCTTAGAGGAATTACGATAGAAAAATATGATAACGACAATCGGGCAAAATATAGAGGCTTTAAAGGAAGAATACGGTCTGGATCGGGAACTGGTCATCGAGGCGATGAAAGATGCGGTTCTGGCCGCTGCCCGCAAACAATTTAAATCGGAATACAAAGGCGGTGAAGGTCTTCAGGTTGATTGGAATGATGAAGAGGGACTGGTCGAGATTTCCGCCCAAAAAACAGTTGTCGCGGAGGTTGAAAGTCCTTCGACCGAATTGTCTCTCGAAGAAGCCATCGAACTGACCGGCGACGATGAGATCGAGATCGGCGACGCTTTGCTGTTGCCTTTGCCGACCGAAGAATTGGGACGAATTGCCGCACAAACCGCTAAGCAAATTTTGATTCAAAAGGTGCGGGAAGCGATCCGCGAGAAGGTTTATGAAGAATATATAGACCGCAAGGGTGAATTGATCAACGGTTTGGTCAAAAGATTTGAACGCGGCGATCTGGTCGTTGATCTCGGAACGAATCTCGAGGCGATCTTGCCGAAACGCGAACAGACGCGCAGCGAGAACTGGTCAATCAATGATCGCATCCGTGTTGTCATCGAAGACGTCAACAAAGATCTGCGTGGCCAACAGGTCGTCGTATCAAGAGCTTCGGCGGAACTTCTGAAGCGTCTGTTTGAAATGGAAGTGCCGGAAATCTACGACAACACGGTCGTCATCAAATCGGCCGTGAGAGAACCGGGCGACCGGGCGAAAATCGCCGTCGCGACCAATGAAAAGGATGTTGACCCGGTCGGTGCCTGTGTCGGGATGAAAGGCTCGCGGGTGCAATCCATCATTAAAGAATTACGCGGCGAGAAGATAGACATTATCGAATGGTCGGATGAGCCTTCGGTTTTTGCCGCCAACGCTCTGAGTCCGGCGAAGGTTTCGCAGGTTCGCATTACCGACATCAACGAAAGAAAGATGGAGGTCATCGTCACGGAAGACCAGCTTTCCTTAGCCATCGGAAAACGCGGACAGAACGTCCGGCTGGCGACCAGATTGGTCGGTTGGGATATAGATATTATCAGCGAAGAGATTCTCAAACAGGAAATCACCGAGAAAATGGGCGAGATGATGGCCTCGGGTGAAGCCGTTCCGATATCGGCTCTCGACGGAATGACTGCTGTTTATGTTGATTCTCTGGCCGAAAAAGGCATCGAAGACATTGAAAGCCTTTCCAAAGTTAGTCTCGATGAATTGACCGAAATTCTGGATGTAAGTCTTGATGAGGCTGAAAATATACTGGGTTCGGCTCAGAAGGTTATCGAGTTGAGAGATTCCAAGCCGAAAGCTGAAACCGATTCGTCCGAAACGGCTGAAACATCTGAATCTACGTCTGAACCGGTAGAAACTGATATTCTGGAAGCTCAGACCGTCGAAGATTCGACCGATGAAGATATTTTGGAAACGGAAATCTTAACGGACGGAACGGTTGAAACGGCTGAAACTGAAGAGGCTCAAGCGGTTGAGGAAATTTTAACCGAACCGGTCGAGCCGGAAGTTGATGAAGCCACCGAAGCGGTTTCCGATACGGTTGAAACGGATGAGACCAATACAGAAATTGCCGCAGAAGTAGAAGTAGAAGAAAAAGAAGAAGAAGATGCAGTCAAAGAAGAAACTTCCGAAGAATTGGAAAGTTCCCAAGAATCTGCGGATCATGCCCCCGCTTCAGAAAATGATTCATTCGAAAGTTTTGTAAAAGGTTTTGCAAAAGACAGTCCGGCAGAATGGCAATCCGATGAAGAGGAATCCGATGCAAGGTTAAAAGCAAAAACCGATTTGTTTTCGGGAACTGAAACTGCGGAAGAAACAGAAGAAAAGACGGAAGAAGAGCCTTTATTAGAACAGCCGGCTGAAGAAGCGGCGGAAGAAGATACAACGGAAGAAAACGAATCTTCGGAAAATGGACGGGCGGACAGCGATGAAGCCGTTTCCGATGAAGAAGAATAAACACTCTTGCTTTGCGTGATATACCGGGAACAAGAGACGAGAGAAAGAGGCAAATTCTACAGAGAGATTTGCAGAAGATAGAAAGCAGAAAAACTTTATATGGCAACAAGCAAAAAAGTTCGTGTTTACGACTTAGCTAGAGAATTAAAACAGGACACCAAACGCATCATCGAAGATTTACGTCGTTTGGGTGCGGATGTAAGTGTGCCTTCAAACTCCGTTGACGAACCGTTGGCAGATTCGGTGCGAAACAAATATTTTCCGAAAGTTGAAAAAGCTCCGAAACGGGCGATCAAAGTGATCAAAAAGAAAAAGGTGCAAAAGCCCGGAACGGATGAAACCCCGGATGTGGACGAGACCGAAGAAAAGGTTGATAAAAGTAAAGAAAAGGAATTTGAAGCACCAAAAGCCGAAGAAAAAGCAGAAGAACCGAAAAAAGACAGTAAAAAGGTTGTAAAATTAAAGAAAAAAGAAGTCGAAGAAAAGCCGGTAGAAAAAGCGAAAGAAGCAGAAAAGCAGGAAGAACCGAAAGAAGAGGCCGCCGATGAGTCGGGGGAAAAAGAACCGGAGAAAACGGACGAGCAAAAAGAGAAGACGACAAAAACGGTAAAATTAAAACCGAAAGAAAAGCCGGCAGAAGAAAAAGAACCGGTTGAAGCAAAGGAAGAAGCCGAGCCGAAAAAAGAAGAAGCGAAAAAAGAGCCGGAATCGCGAACGGGCAAAAGCATCAGAAAACTGAAACTGACGAAAGAAGCTCTGGAAGCCGGTATGAAGCCGGGCGAACGGATCGTCACGCCAAAACCGACAGCGGAGGAACTTCAAACGGAAAGAACCAAGGCCAGCCGAAAAGACCGCAAAAGTTCGCGAACGAAGAAAACTCTCAAGGGTACACCGGGCGAAACCTCAACTCCGAAAACCGTCTATACTCCGCCGCCGAGCAGTAACCGTTTCAAAGGCCGCGGGGGAAGAAAAAGCGGTCGAAATTTTGCCGATAAAGAGAAGTTTCAGGAAAGAGAGATCGAAGCTCCCCGCAAGCGTTCGATCGAGGAGAGAATTTTCGATCAGATCGGCAAGGTTGAAAAAGATGATCTGAAAGAAATCCGCCTGACCGAAGGGGCGACGATCCGTGAATTTGCCGAAGGACTCGGCGTAACGCCGCGGGACATCGTCCAACTGCTTGTTAAAAAAGGAGTTTTCGCAACGCTTAACCAACCGATTGGCGAGGATATTGCTCACGAATTAGCCGAAAAATTCGGTTTTAACGTCCGCTTCGTGCCGTTTGAAGAAATGGTCATCGAACAGGAATTCGAGGAACTGATCGCCGCCGAATCCGACGA
>JBGTRS010000119.1:0-10782 GCA_041940665.1 Pyrinomonadaceae bacterium
ACGATCAGAGTTATTATCTGATCGCCTATGAACCGAACAGCGAAACTTTCGATGCGGAACAAAGCCGTTTCAATAAACTCGAAATACGGGTCAAACGCGAAGATACCAAAGTCCGTTATCGAAGCGGTTTTTTCGGAATTTCGGATGAAGATCTCAAAAACAAAATCGCCAATCAGACGCTTTCCGAACAAATGACGAATGCCATCACCTCGCCTTTTTCGTCCAACGATGTGGCGTTAAGCCTCAATGCTCTGTTCGGCGAAAACCGGCAAACCGGCACCTTTATCCGCCCGCTCCTGCATGTCAGTGCCAAAGATTTGACCTTTGTTGATGATGAACAAGGTAATAAAGTCACGACTTTTGATGTGCTGGCGATGGGTTTCGCCGGCAACGGAGTGCCGACCGATTCGATCGCCAGAACTTTTACATTCACGGTCGGCAAAAATCAATATGATCAGATCATAAAGAACGGTTTTGTCTATCATTTTATTTTACCGATAAAAGAACCGGGCGGTTATCAAGTGCGGATCGCCATTCGGGACAGCAAAACCGCCCGCCTCGGCTCGGCCAATCAATTTGTGTTGGTTCCGAAATTAAGCAAAAACCGCTTGACGCTTTCGAGTATCGTTCTGGAAAACCTGACACTTGAGCAATGGAACGAAATTTCAAAACCAAACAGTGATAAAAAAATTCCGACCGATCCGATGACGGATACTTCGCTTCGAAAATTCAAACAAGGTTCGGTCCTGCGTTTCGGTCTGGAAATCTACAAAGCCGGATCAAATCAGACCAAACAACCGAATCTAACATCCCGGATCAGATTGTTTCGCGACGGAGAACTGTTTTTTGAAGGTAAGCAATCCCAACTCGATGTTTCGAATGAAACCGATCCGGAAAGACTAAAGTATTTCGGAGTTTTAAGTCTCGGCAAAACGCTGGCGGCCGGCAATTACATTTTACAGGTCGTTATCACGGACGAGCAGAAGAAGGCCAAAGAAAAATACAAGACCGCCTCGCAGTTTGTCGAATTTGAGATTATTCCATAAAAAAAGCCGTTTGAAATTTTCATCAAACGGCTTAAAAAAATCTTGTAAATTCAGAAGATCAGTTTAGACGACGGCCCCCGGATAACTTGTTCCGAGTTTTCCCTCGTCGCCTTCGGCTAAGGTGTTGACCAGTTCGTAATTGAAATAATCGAATTTGGCGGCAACCGGCGGCTGCACACGCTTGTCATACATTTCCCGCGAACGGTCAATCGCCTCGCGTAATCTTTCATAAAGATCGCTCGATTCGCGTCCTTCTTTGACCTTTTGTTCGTTATAGAGTTTGATCTCCGAAACGAGCAGACGGGCAAAGCGTCTGGCATCATTATGCAGACGGCGTTCATCTTCGGTCACCTCTATCGGAAGATCAACATTTCTATCGGCAAATCGGGTGCGGACGGGCGGAGCAGCAAATGATTCTTCTACCGCCTCGCTTTCCTCAGTGTCGTCTTCCTGACTTGCGTCATAAGAGTATTCGCTTTCATCTGTTGCTGTTGTTTCGGCACTTTCTTCGCTCGACGTTTCAACCTCATAAGAGGTATCGGTCGCTTGATAAGAATACTCTTGTTCCGTTTCTTCGGAAGCCTCTTCAGGTTCTTCCGTAGCAACTGCCGTGTCCGAAAAACTTTCGAATTGGGTTGATTCAAATGCGGAAGGCTGATCGTAAGAATCACTGACACCGGTCTGGTAATCATCACCCGTCGAAACGGCATCTTCATCGCTATATGAATCGTAAGAATAGGAAGCTGAGTAATCTTCTTCTCTCTCTTCTTCAACAGATGAAAAATCCTGTTCCGCTTCCTCAGAAGCCGAATCCCAATCAGAGTCTTGATATGAAATTTCCTCTTCAGCTTCTCCGGAATCTGTTTCTTCGGAAACGTCCGCAAAAGCGTATTCTTTGGATTCTTCCGCTTCTTCACCGGCCTCTTCTTCCGCCGGCTGAAATTCAAATCCGGTAGAGTCTTCTTCAGATCCATCTACTTCGGAAACATATTCGGACTCTTCTTCAATTGCCGCATATTCATCAGTCGAAAAATCCGCTTGTTCGAATTCTGCCTCTTCGGAGTCTTCCGTATCTTCAAAATCCGGCTGTGCATAATCATGAGAAAACTGCTCTTCATCCTCCCGCACCTGAACTCCGGCGTAAGCAGGCTGTTCGCTGTATTTGTTTTTCGTCATTTGGGTTGAAGCCAAAACCTCAACCGTCAATCCGGCAACCCGCATCAAAGTTTCGAGTGCCTCGACATTCACACTTCCGTCCTCAGTACCGTTATCCGCATAAAGAACGGCGACCCCGCGTCCCCGTGCTATCAAAGGAATCGCATACATCTTTTCAGGATTTTCAAATCCCAATTTATTGAGATACAGCAAATCATCTTCACCATTATCGGCACCGCCTTCAATCGTTGCCAATGTTTCGGCCGATTCGCTCAATGCGGTTTTGGACGCTAGCGGAAAGAAAATCTCACGAACGATTTCCGGATTTGAATGTTCTTCCGTTCCGAAAATACGCCAACCGACGAGATGTTCGTTCTTGACGATAAAAAACGCACCTCTCGGAGTATATTGTGTGGCGTGGTGAACCAGGGATCTTAAAATCTCGGACTGCGAATCCTGTATGCTGATCTCGTTGATGGCATCGCGTATATCCGCAAATTGGGCGGACGAGGACTCCGCAACTGCTGTGGGTTCGGCATTAGCAGCAACTTCCCGCTCTCTAAGTTTCTCTGCTTCTTCAAAGGCAGCAGCGGTAATTTTCGAGCCTTCATCGCGGGCAAGTTTAAGATGTTCGGAAACCGTTTCACCGAAACTGTTTTCTAAACTTTTCTCATCTCCGAAATTCTCATAAAATGCCTGAAAGGCTTTATCAACCTGCGATTTATGATTTTCAAAGGCAGATTCGATCTTTTCTTGAAATCCGGAAACTTCCTGTTTCAATTCAGAAATAGTTTCTTTGAGATAGTTCTCGAATTCAGTGCGTAAACTTTGTTCAAGTTCTTCACTATTCACGTTGATTTTCCTCCGTATATTAAAAACACAGCACTATTTTAGGAATGACAAACGGCTGGCGGATTTGAGTGATATTGAACCCTTTTAGACAAGATGACATTTTAAATCAAAAACGCCACCCTTAGAATTATGACTTTTTTTTGGTTTTTATGTCAAGAATTAGTTTTAAATAGTTTTAATTTGCGGGACTTTATTATTTGCCTGTTTTCAAAAAGTTATATCCTATTCCCGGAGAAATACCCTTAAAGATTAAACAATTCGAAATGAAAGAATTAAACAGCAACCACTTCTATATCGGGATTTATTTCATCCTTGATCATATTTTCGATCGCCATCAAAGTGCCCGTCAAAGAACTCGGACAACTGCCGCAAGCACCTTGATAGCGGATTTTCAGAGTGTCGTCTTCCAAACTCAAAACTTCCAACCAACCGCCGTCGCTTGCCAGATATGGCCGGATTCTTTCGTCCAGAAGTTCATTGATCTCGGCGATCTGCGGGTCGGAAGTTCCCGCCGCCGCCGCAATTGCACCGCCGACCGTCGCCGCGGCATTACCGTTGCCGTTGCCGACGGACTCCGCCGCCCGGATCGGCACGGCTAATTCCGGTAAGACTTCATCCCAATCGGATTCATCGGTCTTTTCGATGGTTATCATTCGATCCATATAAAAGACCGAGACGACATTTCCGACCTCAAAAATTGATTTCGCCAGCTGATCGTCTTTCGCGGCTTCTTCCGAATCGAACGAATGCGAAGTTCCGTGACTGACCGGTTCGCGTAAAATAAATTTGACCGCATTCGGATTCGGTGTTTCTTGTATATCTGCAATTTTCGGCATATCTAAAACTATCTAAACCCCTTGTTCTTGAATAAACTCAAAATGTAAATTTTATAAATCTTTACATTTTTGTCAACATTATAACTAAATTTGGGATGAATTGCATCAACGAATAGTTGTTTTAGGGCTCAAAACTCCCAAAAATAAGGAATACAAATAGTTGCAACGATCCATAAGATTATGTTCAAAGGCGTGCCGACCTTTATAAAATCGGCGAATTTATATTGTCCGGGACCGTAAATAAGTGTGTTTGTTTGATAACCGACCGGCGTCATAAAACTCGCCGAAGCGGCAATCATAACGGCAACGAGAAACGGACGCGGACTGACTTCGAGCGTTCGGGCCGTGGCAATGGCGATCGGTGCGAGCAAAGCGGCGGTCGCGTTGTTTGACATCACTCCCGTCAGAACCGATGTCAGTAAAAAGAATGCGGAAACGAGTGCGACCGCCCCGCCCCAACTTCCGACGCTTTCAACGATCGTTGACGAAAGAAGTTTTGCCGCTCCGGAATTTTCCAGAGCAATGCCGAGCGTTAGGACTCCGGCGAGCAGGAAAATTATCCGCCATTCGATCGCTTTATAGGCTTCTTCCATCGTGATACAGCCGAATAAGACAAGCAGGATCGAACCGATAATGGCACTGACGACGATCGGAAAAATCCCCAAAGTTGCCGTCATCACAACGCCGAAAACAATGACGAGTGCCGGAATGAGTTTGCGTTTGCGAAATGTTTCCTGTTCGATTTCCGACGTAATGATAAACGAAGGATTTTGCCGCAATTGATTGAGGCGGTCTAATTTTACTTCCAGCAGCAGAGCGTCGCCCGCGTTGAGCTTCGTATCGGAAAGCTTCTCCCGCATCAATTTTCCGCGATGCCGCAAAGCCAACACCGAGGCTCCGAAATTTTCACGAAACTCCAGGTCCTTGAGGGATTTGTTTATCAAATAAGAATTCAGGGCGACGACCGCTTCGATCAGTTTCGTGTCCTGCGACTGCACGTCTTCGTCCCGCCATTTGAATTGCGGTTTGAATAAAATTCCCTCACGGGCTTGGATCTTTTTGAATTTTTCCAGATCACAACGGATTCTGAGTACGTCGCCCGCCTGCAAAATCATATCCGGTGAAGGCACGGAAATATTTTCTCCTTTGCGGATAACTTCGATGATCGCAACATCAATTTCCTTAACGAGCGGAGCATTCTTGATCGCGTGACCGACCGATGAAGAATTTTCCAAAAGGACCACTTCCGTAATGTATTCCTGAAGGCGGAAACTTTCGATCAGATCGCCCTCGGCCCGCCGGTCGGGGATGAGCCGTATTCCAACCAAAAACATATATGTCATTCCGACACCGAAAAGTATTAAGCCGAGCGGAGCGAATTCGAACATCGAAAACGCTCTTTCGCCGTATTGCTCGGCAATCGAACTGACCAGAATGTTGGTCGAAGTTCCGATCAGAGTGCAGAGACCGCCGAACATCGAAGCAAACGACATCGGCATCAGAAGTTTCGATGTGCTGACCTTTAAGTCCTTGGCAACGCCGAGCAGGATCGGGATAAAGATCGCCACGACGGGCGTATTATTGATAAAGGCGGAAAAAAAACCGACTCCGATCGTCACCGTGACCAGACCGACCCAGAAGCCTTTTCTAAAAAGTTTGGAAGTTATCTTGCCGAGATACGAAACCGCTCCGGTCTTAAAAAGGGCGGCACTGATGATAAACATCGCCGCGACCGTCACGGTCGCCTTGTTGCTGAAACCTGAAATTCCTTCTTCCGGCGAGATTATGCCTGATAAAAGCAGGGCCGACATCACAACCAATGCCACGACATCAACCGAAAGTTTCTCGGTGGCAAAAAGTATGACCGCACAGATCGCGACGGCACAAACAAAAATTATTTCAGGCATAAAAAGTTTTCAGGCTAACGGTAAAGACACTTCAACAAAGGAATTTTATTAAAATCCGCAACATTTGATTTAATTTATCTTTATCTATTTATAATCTGCCTTTTTTGATGAGCGTTGGGATTGATTTTACAAGTTTTCGGCGAAGATTACGGTGAAATTGCGTTTTTATAAAAAAATATCCGACAAGCGATAAAACTGTCCCAACTTTTGAAGATCAAAACAGTTTATCGCCCGTTGTTATTCCGCAAGACGCCTATTTACATTATTCCGTAATGTGAATATCTTCGCCTTTGTTAACCCTTTTTGATAAAAATAAAACTGCACATCCAGCTGCTAAAATGATGAAAACCACGCCGAGAACCAGATTGTAAGTTCCGGCATCTGCCGCTCGCATTGCATAAAAAAAGTATGCGGCAATCGCAGCAAAGACTATCGCCAATATAACATACATATACTCATCCCTCCGTCTATATGAAAAATGTTTTTCGTTATAGCTAAGAAACCGATACTTCAAAAATCGTCAAAACACTGTTCGGAATTCCTGACTTATAAACCTTTTGATCTAAACTGCTTTTAAGAAATTTTCCTAATGTTACTCTTTTTTTGGAAAAAAACGCAAGAAATTTTTATAAGTTTTATCAATTTTTCCTATTATTTAGCCAAAAGCCGCTCGATCGCCTGCGTGACGCTTTCGACCTCAACACTCAAAATACATTTCGGCTCATCAAACTCCTGACAGACATATCCCGCACACGGCTGACAGGGAAATTCTTCAAAAACCAACTCGTGCGGAGCGTTCGTCCAGGGCCGCCAATGATCTCGGTTGGAAGAGCCGAAAATGACGACTGACGGAGTTCGGACAGCCGCGGCAATATGGGCGATTCCCGAATCGTTGCCGATAAAGATTTCCGATTTGGCGGCAAGTGCCGTAATTTCGGGCAAGGTCAGATTATCAAAAGTTAAGACCGGAACTTTTGATAATTGCTCGAGATCTTTTAATACCCGGCTTTCTTTTTTTGAAGCGACGGCAACGGCCAACAAATCTTTGTCGGATAAGACCCCGGCAATTTGGGCAAATTTTCCGGTTGCCCACTGTTTGGTTTCAAACGCCGCCACCGGATGAACCAAAGCGAGCTTTGAATTTTGAATGTTAAGTTTTGAATTTATTTTTTGAGTAACGGATTTTAAGCCAGTTTCCGTTACGGTCAGATGCGTTTTCGGTCTGTCTTCAACCGGAATGCCGACAAAGCCTAAAAGAGCAAGTTGTTGTTCGGCGGAATGAGTTTGTTCCGTCTGCCAGAAATCCGAGGCTGATGAAAGAAGATGATTGTAGAGAAACGAGTATTGATAATGCTTGTAGCCGATGCGGTGTGGTGCTCCTGAAGCCCGGACAAGAAAGGTCGCCGTCGTTCCGCCGTGCAGATTAAAAGCGACATCGTATCTTTCTTGGCGAATCCGGCGGGCAAGTTTGAGGCGGTCTTTCGTATCTTTTGAAACTGTTAAGACATTATCAACCGCCGAACAACCGTCCAAAACGGGAGCGACCCAATCTTCGAGCAGAATATCGATCCGGGCATCGGGCAAAAACCGGCGAAGTGCGATCAAAGAAGGTGTTGAAAGAACCGTGTCGCCGATCGAGCGAAGCCGAACCACGAGAACTTTTCGGACGTTTTGCCAATTTATTTCTTTCCTGCTCAAAACTTCAAATCGGGCTTGTAAACAGCCAAAATGCTCAACCACGGAGGTGCATAAGCAACCAAATGATTCCAGGATGCAGGTTCCGAATTAGGTTCGGGATACATATTATCGTCATCCGAAACGTGCCGAATTATAAAACCGAGATTTATTAAACTGTTTATCAGATCGCTCAAATTATGTCTGAATTCTTTCGGTTGCGGAATCTCGTCATTTTCGTTTTTGTCATAAACCCATTCCTGATCGGCGTAAGTTACCTCGGCATTGCTCAAATACGGCTCTTTCAAAACATATCCTTCGCCGTTCCAATTTTCCTGTTTGATGCTCATCACAAACGGATTGGCAAAACTGACCTGATAAATTCCGCCGGGTTTTATAATTCCGGCGACTTCTGCAAAAACCTCGTTTGCCTCCGGCACAAAATTTATCGAATACGGATGAAAAACCAGATCAAACGAATCCGCCTCAAACGCCGAAAGATTCCGCATATCGCCCGGCACGGTTTCGATTTCAAAGCCGTAATGTTCGGCAGCTTTTTTATCCCGCTCGAGTTGCTCTGCGGAAATATCAAAAACGGTTACATCGGCACCGAGCAAGGCAAAAGCGGCAGATTGCTGACCGCCGCCGCCCGCTAAACACAAAACTTTTTTACCTTTGATCTTTTCTCCGAATCTTTTGCCCGGATTTACCAATTCTCTTGCGGTTTCTTCATCGAGATCAAATTTCGGTCGCGTAAATAAAGCATCCGCTTCGGCTAAGGCTTTCCAACGCAATTTGTTGTATTCAGCGATCTCATCCATTTTTCTATTCTTCAACCGTCGCTTCTTCAACCAGCATCACGGGAATCTCATCGCGGACGGGATAAACCAGTCGGCATTCGGGATTTTGACATTTCAAACCGCTTTCGTCTTCCTTTAATTTAACTTCCGATTTACATTTCGGACATCGCAAAATCTCTAAAAGTTCGGGACTAATTGCCATAAAATAATTTGCTCCAATAAATTTTGTAAATTACAAATGAAATTTTAACGCAACGACGCAAAGTAGCAAAGACGCAAAAGAAAAAGAGCAAGAGGAAAATCTCTCGCTCTCTCTTTCCTGTTACTTGTCACTTCTCAACTATTCTTCTGCATCCGCCGTTTTCGTTCCGCAGTCAGCACAGAATTTTGCTCCCGGTGCGAGTTCGTTTCCGCATTCTGCACATTTTTGTTTTTCCTGCGTTGCACCGCATTCCGAACAGAATTTCGCCCCTTCGCGTAATTTTGCTCCACACTTCACGCACGGCACGGTTTCGACCTGCATTTTGCTTCCGCAATCGGCACAGAATTTGGCCTGCGGATTATTTTGTGTTCCGCAACTCGGACACGCGACCGTGCTTGTCTGTCCGCCGCCCTCCTGCTGTTGCTGACCTTGCTGACCGCCGCTGAAAGCGTTTGCCATTTGATTTCCGACGGCAAAACCGGCACCAAGTCCGGCACCAAGTCCGGCACCGCCGCCTTCATTTTGAGCCGCATCACGCATCGCATCCGCCGCCTGGAATTGAGCATAGCGGTTTGCATCACCCAAAGCTCCCATCGAAGCACGTTTGTCCATCGCTTCTTCGACTTCTTTCGGAAGGCTGACGTTTTCGACGTAGAATTTGGTTACTTCAAGTCCGTAGCTGGAAAAATCTTCGTTTATTTTGCCGCGGATCAGATCGCCGATCTCTTTGTATTGAGCCGCGAGATCAAGAGCAGGAATTTTCATTTCGCCGATGGCATCGGAAAATTCCGTGACGATCGCCCGTTTTAATTGAACGTCAATGTCTTCAGTATCAAAATGAGCGTTCGTGCCGGCAACCTCCTTAATAAATGTCGCCGGATCGGCAACCCGCATCGAATACGCACCAAAGGCCCGCAGGCGAACAATCCCGAAATCATTGTCGCGGAGCATGATCGGATTCGATGTGCCCCATTTCATATCGGTGAATTGTTTGGTGTTGACAAAATAAACTTCCGATTTGAAAGGCGAATTAAAACCGTGCTTCCAGGCACCGAGTTTGGTGAGGATCGGCGTGTTTCCGCCGTCAATCGTGTATTTTCCGGGTCCGAAAACGTCCGCCACTTGTCCCTGATAAACAAAGACCGCCGCCTGTGATTCGCGGACAATAAGTTGAGCTCCGTTCTTGATTTCCTGGCCGTGAACCGGAAACCGGTAGAGGATCGTATCCTTCGATTCATCGAGCCATTCGATGACTTCAATAAATTGATTCAATGCTTCATTTTTAACTTTATCCCAAATTCCCATTTAATAATCTCCTTTTTGTTTCTTAAAACAGTCAACTGATATACGTCTTATAGCTATTCATTGTTCTGATAATATCTCACAAACCCCTTTCTTAGCAAAACTTTTGCAGAAATTTTTACCCGCTTGAAACGGTTCGATCAGAAATTATCTGGTCGTATTTTATTTAAATTCAAAGCAAAAGAAACTACATAAACGGGTAGCTTCTTCGGGAGTTTTTGTCACCCGGCGAATTTTTTACGCTTAAAATGCCTGAAACTTACAAGCATTAAAACCATAAAAATTCCGCCCGAAAGATCGATCAAAACGTCAAAGACCGAACCCGTTCGCGTCGGATTCAGACTCTGATTCAACTCATCAATGGAGCCGATCATCAAAACCAAAACAAGGGCGGCTACATACCAGAACTTCCGCAGAAAATCTTTGGCCGAATTCCAAAAGGCACGCGAAGCAAAGAATGCCAAAATCGCATATTCGGCAAAATGAGCGGTTTTGCGGACATAGCCGTGATAGAGCAAAAGTGTCGCATCCGAAGCATTCGGAAAAAGAAATTCGAGAATCGGCCGGACAAAACGCGAGGTGTTCGACATCGAGGCATTGGTCGTTGAAGCCAATAAGATTAATCCGATCCACAAAATAAGCGGCACGTAACGAAAAATGCGTCCGTGCCGCAATGATTTTTCCGAAACTGATTTTTTCATTGCATTATTGCATATTTTCCATTATTTTTATCGCGACAGGAATTGCTCCAATGCCTGAAATTATTCCGCCGACGACCATCAGAATCAGAGGTATCCATCCCGTTTTATTCATAATGCAAAAAACAAGACCTGCTAACCAGCTGAACAGGATTATCAGAATCCCCCACAATGCACCGCCTTTTTGAAAACCGAGAACAATTAGCCAGATCCATCCTATTACGGCAATTAACAAACCGAGTCCCAGTGCAAGTCCGCCAATTATTTCCATATTTTCCTCCTGTTTGACTTTTGGGTTTTAAAATCAAGA
>JBGTRS010000120.1:0-239 GCA_041940665.1 Pyrinomonadaceae bacterium
AAGGACGAATTTTTTATGGTTGATGCGGTATTGCTCTTTATTGAAAGGAACTTGGGCCGAAATGCCGATTGCCAGTAAACATAGTAAAATGACGGAAATAATTAGACGCATATTTATTGAATCCTTTTGAAATTTAGAAATTGTAAAAATTGAAGTTGATGTATTCTACGGCATTTCAGGGAAAAATGTTTAGAAAGATTTTTTGGTCGGAACGCAGACAGTTTGCATGCGTTCCGACA
>JBGTRS010000120.1:249-10735 GCA_041940665.1 Pyrinomonadaceae bacterium
AAAAGTGCGAAAACCGAAGCATTTTGATATTCTAAAACACTTAAATTTTATGGTTTAATGCAAAGCAATCGGCGGGAATACACACGTTATCGCCCGAAAAAAATAAAAGAAGAATTATGACTGAAAAATTACTATCGATTATTACTGCTATTTTGATCTCAGCATTCGGCGTTTTTTCTCAGACCGAGGCGGAGATTAAAAAACAGACGACTTTCACCAAACCCGCCGATGCTCCGCAGGTGATGATTCTGGGTACATTTCATTTTCATAATCCGGGTGCCGATTACGCTAAATTTGAAACTGCCGACATTATGAGCGAGAAAAAACAAAAGGAAATTGTTGATGTTGTCGAACGCCTCGCCAATTTCAAACCGACGAAGATCGCCATCGAATGGACAACCGACCGCACGGAAGAAACAAATAAAAAATACACGGAGTTCCTTGCCGGACAATTCAGTATCACCACAGGCGATGCGAAAATCATCAGCAATGAAGTTTATCAACTCGGTTTTCGTCTGGCGAAAACTGCCGGCCATAAGCAGATCTATCTGGTTGATTTTCCCGGCGGAATGAATATCAGTGCCGTTCTCGCCTATGCCGAAAAAAATGATCCCGAATATGCCAAAAAAGTTCAAAAAGAAATCGGCGAGATCACCGGTTTTATGAACCAGATACAAAAAAATAAAAGCATCTTGGAAATTCTGCAGATAATGAATAAAGCCGACTCATTGAATATTGCCCAATCGCTCTATGTTGAAATGGCGACGGTTGGAGCCGGTGATAACTACATCGGAGCGGATGTCGTGACGGATTGGTATAAACGGAATCTGAAGATCTTTGCCAATATCGAACACATCGCCGAACCGAACGACCGGATTTTGTTAATCATCGGACAGGGACACAAACCGATCTTGCAGCAACTCATCAAAGAATCACCTAAGATGAAAATAGTTGATGTAATGGATTATCTAAGCACAGGAAAAAATTGAAAAAAGGAGTTTGTTAGAATCTATAGAAACAACAGTTGAAACAATTGTGTGCTTGGATTTTTAATAGAAATTTTTATGAACCCGGATAATATCAGAAATTTTTCGATCATCGCCCATATTGATCACGGCAAATCGACGCTCGCCGACCGCATCTTGCAACAGACCGGTGCGGTTACCGAACGCGAGATGGAAGACCAACTGCTCGACAGTATGGACCTCGAACGCGAACGCGGCATCACGATCAAATCTCACGCCGTCCGCCTCGATTACAAAGCGAAAGACGGCAAAGAATATGTTTTGAACCTGATCGACACGCCCGGCCACGTTGATTTCTCGTATGAAGTGTCAAGAAGTCTTTCCGCGTGCGAAGGTGCTTTGCTGATCGTTGACGCTTCGCAGGGCGTTGAGGCTCAAACCCTGGCGAATACTTATTTAGCGATTGATAACGATCTCGAACTCATTCCCGTTTTGAACAAAATTGATCTCCCGTCCGCCGAACCCGACCGCATCAAGGAACAGATCGAAACGATCATCGGACTTGAAACCGACAACGCCGTTTTAGCATCAGCCAAAACCGGCGTAGGCGTGGCGGATATTCTGGAAGCGATCGTCCGCGATGTTCCGCCGCCGAAAGGGGACAAAGATGCTCCCTTGAAAGCCTTGATCTTTGACAGTTGGTATGATTCCTACCGCGGCGTGATCGTGCTTTTCCGCGTCATTGACGGTTCGATCAAAAAAGGTCAGAAGATAAAATTCATCAACACGGGACGCGAATATCAGGTCGAAACCTTGGGCGTCAATCGTCCGCGTCCGACTTCGATCGATACTTTAAGCGTCGGCGAAGTCGGCTTTTTGACGGCTTCGATCAAAACCGTCGCGGACGTGCAGATCGGCGACACGATCACGCTTGCCGCCAATCCGACCGATAAACCTTTTCCCGGTTTCCGCGAGGTCAAACCGATGGTCTTTTCGGGTCTCTATCCGACCGATTCGGCTCAATACGAAGAATTACGCGATGCAATGGATAAACTCCGCTTAAACGACGCTTCATTTTTCTTTGAACCCGAATCTTCGACCGCCCTCGGTTTCGGTTTCCGCTGCGGATTTCTGGGACTTCTGCATATGGAAATTATTCAGGAACGGCTCGAACGCGAATTCGACCTCGAACTCATCACCACCGCACCGGGCGTCCGTTATAAGATCACGAAGACCGACGGCGAAGTTATCGAAGTAGATTCGCCTTCACAAATGCCCGATCCCGTCAAAATTGACAAGATCGAAGAACCTTACATCGAAGCGACGATTCTCACATCCGATCAATACCTCGGCGGAATTCTGCCCTTGCTCGAAGAAAAACGCGGGATTCAGAAAAAATTTGAATATGTGACGACTTCCCGCGTAATGCTCGTCTATGAACTGCCGCTTAATGAAATCGTTCTCGATTTTTATGACCGCTTGAAATCAGTTTCACGCGGTTACGCTTCGCTCGATTATCATCTATCGGGCTATAAACAAAGCGATCTGGTCAAACTCGACGTTTTAGTTTTAGGCGAACCCGTTGACGCACTTTCTTTGATCCTGCACCGCAGTTCCGCCGACAAAACCGGCCGCGATCTCGTCAGCAAAATGAAGGAACTCATCCCGCGTCAGATGTTCGTCGTCCCGATCCAGGCCGCCATCGGCAACAAGGTCATCTCGCGGGCGAACGTCAAAGCGATGGGCAAAAACGTCACCGCCAAATGCTACGGCGGCGATATTTCGAGAAAGAGAAAACTCCTCGAAAAACAAAAAGAAGGCAAAAAACGCATGAAAAAAGTCGGACGAGTCGAAATCCCGCAAGAAGCATTCTTAGCTGTTTTGAAGGTTAATGAGGGGAATTAGTTATGAATGATTTAAATGAAATAATTTCAAAAGAAGAGATTCGCATTATTCATCAATCATTGAATGAAATTTGTAATGGACTTCATTTTGAAGATTCGGAATTTGAAACAAGAGTGGGAGCAACAAAATCAGAATGTAGAAAACTAATGTTAAAATTAGAAAGTATATATAATGAGGACGAAATAAAATGATTATCGAAAAGGATTTACCGATAAAAGTTGATAAAGAGATTTTGAGCGGAACGCCTGTTTTTGAAGGAACTCGTGTTCCGGTTTCGGCTTTGCTTGATAATTTGGAAGTTGGGGTTTCATTAGATGAATTTCTTGAAAATTTTCCGACCGTTAAACGCGAGCAAGCGGTTCAGGTTTTGGAATATTTCAAATCAACTTTGGATGACATCAAAAAAGCCGCATGAAAATTATCATTGATGAATGCGTTCCGCATATTGTCAAAAAACGTCTGCCCGAACGCGAGATAAAATCCGTGCAGGAAATGGGTTGGTCAGGCGTGAAAAACGGCGAATTACTCAAACTTCTGGCAGAGGAATTTGACGTTTTTATCACCTCCGACAAGAATTTGAGTTATCAGCAAAATCTTTCTGAGAGAAGTTTTGCAATTATCGTTTTGCCAAGCAATCAAGTTCCGATTGTCGAGAGTTTGCTTCCGCAGATTGACGAAACATTAGAAAATATTCAAATTAATGATTACTTCGAGTTGTAAAATCATTTATCGGAGAAAGATATGAGAAAACTTTTCTTCAGCATATTGTTTGTTTTATTAGCGTTTAATCTCGCTTTTGCAAAAAATAAACTTCCCGACCTTAAGAAACTCCAAAAGATAAAAATCTTTGAATCAACCCAAAAAGATGTGCAAAAGATTTTAGCGAAATACATTGAGAAAGATTATGATGAAGAATACTTTCCTCAATCAATTTTGGCTGAAAACGGATATATTGCTATTGATTTTTCGGAAGGCAATTGCGGTGAAGATGAATACTGGAATGTGACGAAAGGATTGGTTACGGGCGTATCAATTTCCAGTATTTCGGATATAAAACTCAAGGACTTGAACTTTGACCTCAAAACTTTCAAAAAGGAAATCGAAGATGAGGATTCTCCCGAAGAGATCAATTACAACGATGAAAAGAATGGGATATTTATAGTAACTGAGGACGGAGAAGTTGAGACGATCATTTTTTATCCGCCAAAAAGCAAAATCGGTTTCTTATGCTCAAATGAAAATACGGCGGAAATTCTTTCCGGTGAACAAAAACTGTTTGAGACGGTTACGGTAATTTTCTGTATTCTTAGAAATATGCCACCAATCATAAATGAAATACAGTTGAGCCAGTCCAGTGTATTTGCCAATGGTGAGAATGAGGAAATGGAAATCTCGGTAATCGTTAATGCTTCTGACCCGGAAAATGATCCTCTTGTTTACAATTACAAAGTTTCCGCCGGAAAAATAGTCGGGCAAGGGCATCAAGTCGTTTGGGATTTAGCAAATGTTGAAAAAGGAACTCACACGATTACAGTAATGATTGATGACGGTTGCGGAGATTGTGTCCCGCCGAAAACAAAAACGGTTATTGTCAAATAATCCTCAAAAATTCAACAGAAATCCCTAATTTAATAGTTTTCAGATTATGCGGAAAGTTTGTTTTCTTAATGAGGGAAATTAGTATGTTTTACAAATCATTAAATGATGTTGATTTAACCGACTTAGAACTACTCGTGTCAAATAAGGTTGGAGAAGGAAGTCAACTAGATTATAAACTTGAACTTCCCAAAACTGACGATAAAGGAAAAGTAGAACTACTAAAGGACATTTCAGCTTTTGCGAACACAACTGGTGGTTATCTAGTTTATGGAATTAAAGATAAAGATGGAGTTGCAGATAAAATCATTGGCGTTGAGAATCTAAATTTCGATGACCAAAAACTATATGTAGAGAACTTGATTAGAACTAGCATTGAACCAAGACTTGTTGGATTAGAATTTCACAAAGTTGAGGTAAATTCATCACACACAACTTTTATTATTAGAATTCCCAGAAGTTGGAACTCGCCACACGTTATTAGTTTTGGCAAACATTGGCGATTTTATGCTCGAAACTCTGCCGGAAATTATCAAATGGACATAACACAATTAAGAGATTCCTTTATTTTAGGTAGTTCAATTACAGAAAAGCTAGAGGAAAAGCGAAATGAGAGATTATCTATAATCGAGCAAAATTACCAAACGGGTAAAATTGAACCTATACCTACTCTTATAATACATATTCAATCATTTGAGTCATTACAACCGAATTATTTGCTTGATATTGGAAATTCAACAAATCATTCTGAAAATTTGATTTTGGGTTATGATAAAAGGATTGAGCCGAAATTTAACTTTGATGGCTTATTAATTAAATATGATTATGATTACTTACAAATCTTCAAATCTGGAATCACAGAAGAGGTAAACACTCAAATTTTCGATAAAAATGAAAGAATTATTGATTCACGCTACTTAGATAGGATAGTGTTTAGAACAACAGGTCGCAGATTAAAATTACTAAAAGATTTAGGTATTGATAGTCCAATTATAATCCAAGTTTCATTGCTAGGCGTTCACAACTATAAATTACAAACAAATTACTTGTTTAATAATCAATTAATGAAAACTTACTTTCCTGATTCAGTTGACAGAAATAATCTGATTACAAAACCAATTTTCCTTGAAAGTTTAAGAAATATCCAAGTAGATAGTTTTACTATAAGAGAAAATGAAAAAATTCCGAATTGCTGGATAGCGGCTGAAAGTTTGTTGAAACCAGCACTTGATTCGATTTGGAATGCATTTGGTGCTGAAAGATGTCTTCATTATGATGAAAATGAAATGTGGAAGGGATGTATGACCTATTCTGACGCAAATAGATTTGGTATTGGTCTTTTCTAATCAACCTTTTTTGAATAGATATTTCTTGAAATTTTCCGATGGTGAAACGCGAACAGACGATTTAAGTTTAGACTAAGATGATTTTGTAGAATATTAGAATCATAAAATTCCCAAAAAGCAAAAAGTTAAAAAATCATAAAATATGCGGAAAGTTTGTTTTCTTTCGATGGACGATCTCGGCAGATATGTCGCCGATGACGAACTGGCGATTGAGCCTTTGCGGGATTTGGGTTGGGAAACTCAGACGGTTTCCTGGCGGGTAAAAAATATAGATTGGAGCAGGTTTGAAGCCGTCATCATCCGCACGCCGTGGGATTATCAGGATTCGCCGCGAGAATTTTTAGAGGTTTTGCGTGAAATAGAAAATTCGACGCGGCTTGAAAATCCTTTGAGAATCGTCAAATGGAATCTGCGGAAAACTTATTTGCAAGAACTTGAAAAGAAAGGCGTGAAAATTGTTCCAACCTTTTTTTCGGACGAACTGATCGACGCCGGACTTTTTGCCGGCTGGTTTGAGGATTTTGCAACGGACGAAATAATCATCAAACCCGTCGTCAGTGCGACCGCTCAGGACACTTTCCGCTTGAAAAAATTCCTGCCCGAACTCACCAAAACATTTCGCAATCGAGAATATATCGTTCAGCCATTTATGAAAAACATCGTTGCGGAGGGCGAGTTTTCGCTCTTTTATTTCGGCGGCGAGTTTAGCCACGCGATCCTGAAAACGCCGAAGCCGCGGGATTTCCGCGTGCAGGAAGAATGGGGCGGAATCATCACGGCAATCGAGCCTTCGGAGAAACTATCGGCGGCGGGCGAACGGGCTCTCAAACAGATCGGACAGAAACTTCTTTATGCAAGAGTTGATTTTGTGCGGGATAAAGAAGGAGAATTTGCATTGATGGAACTTGAACTCATCGAACCCGCGTTATATTTTCGGATGGATAAGGATTCGCCGAAACGTTTTGCGGAAACTTTTGATGAATGGATGAAGTAAGAAAATTATCCACAGATAAACACAGATAGACACGGATGATTTTAAGATATACCGATTTGAGCCTTAATTCTCAATTTTTAAAAGCATTTCCCAAAAAATCCTTTCAAATCTGTGTCTATCTGTGTTCATCTGTGGTTAAATAAAAGTCTGAATGAACTATAAACTTTTGATTCAATACGACGGCACGGATTTTCACGGCTGGCAGGTGCAGAACGAGCAACGCACCGTGCAGGGCGAACTCGAACGGGTTTTATCTCTCCTTGAAGATGCGGAAGTTCACGTCGCCGGTTCGGGCCGGACGGATGCCGGCGTGCATGCCGAAGGACAGGTGGCGAACGTCAAGCTGTCCAAACATTTCAAGCCCGAAAAATTGCGGGCGGCGATCAACGGCAACTCCTGGCGGGACGTGCGGATTTTGGACTGCCAGAAAGCGGACGATGATTTTCACGCGAGGTTTTCCGCCAAAGGCAAAACCTATCTTTACCGCGTCGTCAATGCTCCGGTTATTTCGCCGTTTTGGGCAAGATACGCTCATCTCGAAGGAAGACCTCTGGATGTTTCAACGATGCACGAAGCGGCCAGAGTTTTCCTAGGCGAACATGATTGGACAGCTTTTTCCAACGCCAACTCCGATTCGGAAAACAAAGTCCGGACGATCGAGGAATTCACCGTCGAATCCTATTGGGACAAACGGGCGAACGCTTCGATGATCGAATTCAAGATCACGGGCAACGGTTTTTTGCGGTATATGGTTCGCTCGATCGTCGGCACACTGCTCGAAGTCGGGCGTGGCGAAAAGAAAACTGATACAATCCAGCAAGCGATCATTACGGGCGACCGGGAATTAGCCGGCGTTACCGCTCCCGCCAACGGCCTGACGCTTTTGAAGGTTTATTACGATTAAAATGAAAATTTATCACATCGTTCTGCCCGAAGTTTGGGAAGAATTTAAGAATAAGGAATTTTATAAAGCGGAAAGTTTGGAAACGGAAGGTTTTATTCATTGCAGTTTTGCCGGACAGCTTGAAGGCGTTTTGGAGAGATATTACAAAGATGCCGGCAAGGTTTTGATTTTGGAGATCGAAACCGATAAATTAACTGCAAAGCTCGTCAATGAGCCCTCGACCAATGACGAGATTTATCCGCATATTTACGGGGAAATAAACAAAGACGCGATTGTGAAAATAGTGAGCCGTGAGCCGTGAGCCGTCAGCAGAAAAAAAATTGCTCACCGCTTACCGCTCACGGCCAACTTTATAAAAAATGCACAAGAATTTTGCCGAAATTTTAGAACCGAATTCCGAAGATGCGAAAATGCTGTCTGAGATTGACCTGACTCGTCTGCCGCATCACGTCGGGATCATTATGGACGGCAACGGACGCTGGGCGAAGATGCGCGGCAAACCGCGTCTTTTCGGACATAAAGAAGGTGCGGAATCGGTGCGGGCGATCCTTGATACTTTTGCCCGTCTCGAGATCGAAGCCGTTACACTTTACGCTTTTTCGACCGAGAATTGGAAACGTCCCGAAGATGAAGTGAAAGGCTTGATGAAAATGCTCAAGTATTACATCCGCAAAGAGATAGACGAAGTTAATAAAAACAAGATCGTCTTTCGGGCGATCGGCAAGATCGAAGGCTTGAGCAAAGAGATTCAAAAGGAAATCCGCGACGCGGAAGAAAAAACCAAGGACAACATGGGCACGAAACTAAATGTCGCCTTAAATTACGGCGGACGGGCGGAGATCGTCGAAGCCTGCAAAAAAGCATTTGAAAAAATAAGCCGGAACGGCGGTTCGATCGAAAATTTTTCCGAAGAAGACATCGAAAAAAATCTCTACACGCACGGTTTGCCCGAAGTTGATTTTTTGATCAGAACGAGCGGCGAGATGCGGATCTCCAATTTTTTGCTCTGGCAGATCGCCTACAGCGAAATTTACGTGACCGAAACGCTTTTTCCCGATTTTCGCCGGACGGAAATCCTGAAAGCCATTCTCGAATTTCAGAAACGCGACCGCCGCTTCGGCGGTGTCAAATAAAATTTTCAACGCAAAGACGAGAAAGCGGCAAGGACGCAAGGTTTATAAAATTTCTTTGCGACTTTGCAACTTGGCGGCTTTGCGTTAAATTCTTTTTACAAAAAATGAAAAACAGACTTTTAACGGCGGCTGTTGCCTTGCCGATCTTGATTTTATCAATCATTCTGCCGATGTTTTTGCCGGATGCGGACTGGTCGAAATGGCTTTTTGTCGCATTGGCGGGGGTCGCTTTTGTGGCGGGGTTATTTGAATTTTTTACCTTTACCAAAAAGCTCGAACTCAAAGCCGATGCTTCGGTCGGATTTCTTTTTGCCGCCGCGTTTTTTGTCGCGTTTGTTTTCGATGCCCCGGCAAAGGCTCCCGAATTGCTGTTTTTAACGATCGCCGGATTTTTGATATTCTTGCTCGTTTCGCAGACATTCCGTTTTCAGAAGGATTTTTCCAAAATGCTGACGGGCATCGGCGTTACGTTTTTGGGTGTGATGTATATCACATTTCTGGGCGGTTTTCTGGTTTCGATGCGGGTCGGTTTTGAAGAAACCATCGTGCCGGATCTTTCCTCAAAACTGCTTTTGTATTTTTTCCTCGTCGCGATGGGTTCGGATGTCGGAGCTTATTTTATCGGCAAATCAATCGGTAAACGCAAACTCGTTCCGACCATCTCGCCGAACAAGACCTGGGAAGGTTTTATCGGCGGAATTTTGCTCGCCATCGGTTTTGCCGCCCTTTCGTCGCTTACATTTTTCCCCGAATTTCTCATTCAACATTCGATTCCGCTCGCGATTTTTATGGCACTCGTCGGAGTCGGCGGCGATCTCGCGGAAAGTGCGATGAAACGCGGCTCGAAAATAAAAGACGCGGCCAACATCCTGCCCGGCCACGGCGGATTATTGGATAGATTGGATAGTTTATTATTTAACGCCCCGATCCTTTATTACTTTGCGAGATTTTATTTCTAATCAATGGCTGAAAATTTAAGAAAAGTTGGGGCGGGCGGTTACTGGAAAGTTCTCAATGAGAAAAAAGATGATTCGGTTGTTCAGCAAATTACTCCTCTTTCTTGTGTTGCCGCAGTTGGTCAGATGTTACTTAATCAACGCGGAGTTTCAATGACTCAAAAAGAGATAATTGATATAATTGGCGAAGCATCAACGATCGAGAAATTAGCTGATTTGCTTAATGATGTTGATAATTCAGATGACGATAAAAAGTGGCATGGCGTAATTATCGCAGTCCGATTTCTTGAAAAAGTAGCAATTGAGGAACCGTTTGGAGCAGTATTGAGAGAAGGTAGCACTTTAGGTCATTTAGTCTTTGTTGAAAAAATGGAATCAAATTTACTACATATAAAAGACCCTTGGGATGCAACCGCTTACCAAATGCGAAAAGAAGATTTTTTGGATGTCTGGAATGGAGAAGTAATTTTAAGATGGAACTTATAGAAATCAAAAAAACCAATAATCAAACAGCCGAAATCAGTTTAAAAATCGCTGATACAGTCAAAAATTATACGTTTTCTTATTCTGACAAAGATATTTTTGCTGTTAATTTTCCTGAAGAACTGAAAAGATTATTGAGACTGCTACCAGTTACAATCACCCATTCCTTAGTCGAAAAAATCGAGAATTTTGTTACTGCCGATA
>JBGTRS010000121.1:0-291 GCA_041940665.1 Pyrinomonadaceae bacterium
TGGGAAGTCATAAAGCTAAAAATCCTGTGATTTTCCCGGCAATATTCGTTTCGCACAAAAGTTTTCAGCGGATTTTTACAGCTTGTGGCTGACACGAACTGCGATGAAGGGAGGAAAATCATGAAACGCAAAAAGCTGAAGATATTTTTAGTTCTATTTTTGTTTTTTCTCTGTCCGGGAATTATTGCGTTGCTGATAAATTCTGAGATCACAGGCGATCGGTCCGTGAATTCAGTTCGAAAGACGCAATCGGCTGACGCTTCCCGCAGGATTAAAAAGTCGCCGGTTGAA
>JBGTRS010000121.1:301-10725 GCA_041940665.1 Pyrinomonadaceae bacterium
AAAAACCGTTCGGGCCGGACAGATTTTCACTGCTCCCCAAGACCGAAGACCCCGTCGGGAAAATTCTCGCCTCTTTCGACAAGAGTTCTCCGGTTGAGAAGAAAGAGGCCCGGAGCGATCAGCCCGACGAAGCGGCGAAGTTCCGCCGTTTGCAGATGCAGGACGAAAATGGCGAGATTCCCGTTGACGGACTGCAAAAAGCCCGTGAACAGATGGATCAGATGCGGGCGTTTTATGAGGAACAGGCCAAAGCCGCCGGCAGACCTGACGGAATGAAAGTCGCCGGAATCGCTCCCGGCGACTGGCGATGGCTCGGTCCGGGCAATATCGGCGGACGCGTCCGCTCGCTCGTCATTGACCCGAACAACCCGCTCAATATCTGGGTGGGCAGTGCGTCGGGCGGCATCTGGAAATCAGCAAATGCCGGAAATTCGTGGCAGCCGGTCAACGATTTTATGGCCAATCTGGCCGTTTCGACGATGGTCATCAACCCCATAAATCCGGCAGTTATGTATGCCGGCACGGGCGAAGGGTTCGGCAACATTGACTCCCTGAAAGGCGGTGGTGTTTTCCAATCGACCGACAGCGGTGCGACGTGGAATTTACTGACAAGCACCAATCCTGCCGCCCCGAATCCTCCGGGCTGCGGAGTCGCCGCCGCTCCCTGCTCTGCCTTCTGGAGCTATGTCAATCGGCTGGCGATCTCGCCGGACGGCTTGACGATCCTGGCGGCAACCGGAGGCACCGATACGAGCGTCAGCCCCGGCATCCGTATTCCGGGAGGTATTGCCCGGTCAACCGACGGCGGTGTGACCTGGACACAGCGAACGAATGTGACGGCTCAGGATATTGATTTTGATCCGAACAACAGCACTAACGCCATTGCGGGCGAGCTGACCGTTTGTCCCACGCCGCCCTGCCCGAACATTCAACGCTCGACCGACGGCGGAGTAAACTGGAATCCGGCGACCATAAGTCCGCAGATCACAAGCGGGGGAACGCGGGTCGAACTTGCATATGCACCGAGTTCGTCAAACATCATTTACGCTCTGGAGGATCAGAATCAGGGAGATGTCTATCAAAGTGTTGATTCGGGACAAACCTTCAACCAGGTAGATATTGATATCCCTAACTCTAACAACTTGCTCGGAAGCCAGGGCTGGTATGACAACGCCATCTGGGTCAATCCGTTTGATCCGACATTTCTGATCGTCGGCGGTGTCAGTTTGTTCCAAAGCGGCGACAGCGGGGCGACATTTGCTCTTAAGGCTGACGGCAGAAGCGGTTCGGCTCACGCGGATCATCACGTCATCGTTGCCAATCCGACCTTCGACGATAATACCGATAAATCCGTTTACTTCGGCAACGACGGCGGTGTTTACCGGGTCGATGACATCAGAAATTTTTCAACCACGAGCGGCTGGACAAACCTGAACAACAATCTCGGCATCACTCAATTCTATGGCGGTGCGGTTACCCCGAACGGTTTGATATTCGGCGGAACACAAGACAACGGCAATATCAAAGTGTCGCCGACGCCCAACCTCGATCCGCCCTACGATCCGCAAAACTGGCAGGGAATTCCCGGTGCGGGCGGCGACGGTTTTTATGTTGCCGCCGATCCGACGGATTCCAATTATATCTATACCGAATATACTAATTTAACCATCCAGCGAAGCAGTAACGGCGGTGCATCGGCAAGTTATATCTACTGCAATCCGGTTCCGACACTGCCGAACGGACAACCGAATCCGAACGGCGGCGTATGTATGCCTCCCGCTACGGGCATCACCGACGCCCAGAACGGTGCCAACTTTTCTGCACCGTTTAAACTCGACCCGCTCGATCCGGACACGATGCTCGCCGGCGGCTTGAGTCTCTGGCGGAGCAATGATGTCAAGTCCGCTACTGCACCGACCTGGACGGCGATCAAGCCCCCCAATCCGATACCTCAACCGCCGCCCAATCCCGCCCTGCCAAATCCGATCAGTGCCATCGCCGTTTCTCCGAGCGCGTCGAGTTTTATTGTCGTCGGCCACAACAACGGTGCGATATTTATGACCACCGACGGCACGGCTCCCGCTCCCAACTGGAATCAAATAAACACGCCACCGGCACCGCCCGGAACTCCGCCGACGCCTCAGCGTTTTGTGACGAGGCTGGCGATCGACAATACCCGCACTCCGAATTGGATCTATGCGACGTTCGGCGGCTTCAACAATAACAATGTCTGGGTAACAAGGGATCTCGGGGCGACGTGGAACGATGTCAGCGGAGCGACCGGAACGGCCACCGACCTGCCGGCCGTTCCCGTACGGAGCTTGTTAGTTCATCCGATAAACAGTAACCGCCTGTATATCGGCACCGAAGTGGGGATTTTCGCCTCGGAAGATGCCGGGGCGACCTGGCGGATTCCGCAGGACGGCCCGGCCAACGTTTCGGTTGATGAGCTTTTTTTCACGCCGCAGGGCGATATCATCGCCGCCACGCACGGCCGCGGTATGTACACCACCCGTGCCCCCGTCATTGATCTGCCGGTTTGCTCCAGTCCGCCGGGCGACGGCCGATGCCAGCTTCCGGCCACATTCTGTGCAAAAACCAATTCCTGCTGTGTGGTCGGCAGATGGGAATGTGCCTGCACCTGGAACAATGGTCTGGTTCCGACACAAAACGATGACATTTTGGTGACTTGCCCGATTACCATCAACGGATCTCATGCCTCGGCCAAGAATCTCAGAGTTGAGGGCAGGCTGTCGTTCAATGGCGGAAGTGTTTCCGTCCAGGAAGATATTTTAAATTTCGGTCTGATCGAAAATGCCGGAAGCTTTACGAGCGAGTTGGGATGCCGGAATCTCCTCAATGTCAGACCTGAAAACGCGGTCACACTCCGCGGGATCATCAGCCTTAACAGCAGTATTAACGACCGGCTTTACGTAAGGGGCGATATGACCAATTACGGAATAATCACGGGCGGAGGTGTCGAACTCAACGGACCGGCCGGAGCAATACAGAATTTATCGGGGACAGGTCAATGGAACAATGCTTTCCTGCGTATCTACAGAACATCCCGTTTGACAGGCGATGTCACGCTCGACGCTGGCTCGGTGGCCGTTCAGCCCTTTGCCAGATTGCGTTTGAACGACCGCACTCTGACCATTAACAGCAACAGCTTTACCAATAGCGGGACGGTTGATCTGGGTGCGGGGACATTAAATTTTGCCGGCAGTCAATTTTTCTCCACAAATCCACAAAACGGGGACACCGATTTCGGTGTTAAAGGAACCGGAACTGTAAATCTGATGCCGACCGGCGGGACGTCAAACTTTTTTGTTACGGGCTGGGCGGGAACATTTCAGCCCTCACTGCGAGTCCAATCGGGTGCTATTGATGCCACTTTCAGATCATTCATGGACGGGTCGCTCACCGTCGATCAGGGAGCGGTCTTTAATTTTAACGATGGGGAAATGACCGTCAACGGCGACATCACCGTTAACGGTATGTTAGCCAAATCTACGTCTTTTACACCATCAATTTTAAACTTCAACGGCTCAACCTTTACGAACAACGGAACGGTTTTTGTTGATTTTGTAACCTTTAACAACTCCGGGTCGCCCCGTACGCAGTCAATATCCGGAACGGGACCGTGGTCGGGATCATCCATACAAATCGGCGGCAATCCGCCCTCTACCACGACCGTTACATTGTTGACCAATGCATCATTTGGTCAAACCCAATTCGGAGTTGTCGCCGGCAGTATTATTGATCTGGGCAACGTCACCCTGACCTATACCGGCAGCAATATGGGCAGTAGCGGCAGAATCACCGGCAGCGGCACATTGAGAATGCAGCCGGTCAATACGGCATCGCTGAATGGATTCGGCAATGACCCGATTGCCTCCGGGGTGAGAATTGCTTCGGGCACTGTTACGCCGAATTTACGGGTTTCGGGACCTTTTACGGTTGATCCCGGTGCGACCTTGAGCGGCGGCGGTCTGGCTTTTTTGGGAAACACATTCATAAACAACGGTTCAGTGTCGTCCAGTTTGTCATTCGACGGTCTGAATTTTCAGCCCGTCAATCAACAGCTTGGCGGAACGGGAACATTTACAAGCGGGCAACTCTATATCGCCCCCAGATCGACAACGACTTTGCTGAGCGATGTCACCCATTCCGGATCGCGGATTTATAACGAAGGGCTTCTTAATACCGGCACATTCACCCTGACCCTGCCCTGCCCGACCGGCTCTGAAGGTCCGGGTGAGATCATCGGCAATGTGCGGCGCACAAATTTGGCGGCGTGTCCCGGTGTGATGGCCTTCGGCAGTCCGTTCACCACCATTCAGTTCACCTCCGGTACGCCGCCGTCCGAGATTTCGGTCAATGTCGCCCTGAACCCGCCGCCCGGTTTTCCGAACGCGGTGCGGCGGACATATTTCATCACACCCGTCGGCGGGAGCAACTACACGGCCAATCTCCGTCTGCACTATCTTGATTCGGAACTAAACGGCAACGATGAGACAACTCTCCAACTATTTAGAAACGATGGAACGAATTGGCTGCCGCAAGGCGTCACCGGCCGAGATACGCTCGACAATTGGGTCGAGTATTTCGGCGTGACGCAGTTTTCTCCGTGGGCAATCGCGGCACTTCAGCCAACCGCCGCAAATGTTTCGGTCGGCGGACGCGTGTTTTCTACAAACGGCCGGGGCGTGCCGCATGCTTTGGTAGCTTTGACCGACGCGAACGGACAGACACGCTTCGTGAGAACAAATCTGTTCGGCTATTACCGGTTTACCGCAGTACCGGCGGGCGAAACTTACGTTTTCACGGCAACGCATAAAGAACATCGCTTTCTATCGCAAATCGTGTCGGTGACAGAGACAATAACGGGTTTGAATTTTACGGCTCAGCCGTAACGCCGGAGAAAGTTTTTTATATAAACGGTTTTCTTGATCTGAACATTTTCCAAAATCTCATTTTTTGTGCAAAATGAGATTAAATGATTGATCTGAGAAGCGACACGGTGACAAAGCCGACGCCCCTGATGCGGAAGGCGATGGCGGAAGCGGAAGTCGGCGACGATGTTTACGCGGAAGACCCGACCGTTCTGCGTCTGCAGGAAAAAGCGGCGGAAATGTTCGAAAAGGAAGCGGCACTTTTTATGCCGACGGGTTCGATGGGCAATCAGGTCGCCGTCAAACTTCATACAAAACCGGGCGATGAACTCATCATCGAAGAACGCGGACATATTTTTAATTACGAAATGGCGACGCCTTCGGTCGTTGCGGGAGTTTTGATCCGCCCGGTCAGAAGCGTAAATCCGAACGGCATTCTCACTTGGTCGGACATCGAACCCGCCCTGCATATCGATCAACCGTATTACGCCTGCCCGACGGGTTTGATCTGTCTGGAGAATTCGCATAACTTAGCGGGCGGAAGCGTAATGTCTGCCGGGCATTGCGAGGAAATCTGCGATAAAGCCCACGAAAAAGGAATTCCCGTTCATCTGGATGGAGCGAGAATTTTTAACGCTTCCGCGGCGACAAATCAAACGGTTGCCGAACTTTCCAAAAAATGCGATTCCGTTCAGTTTTGTCTGTCGAAAGGTTTGGGTGCTCCGGTCGGTTCGATCCTCTTGGGAACAAAGGATTTTATTCACGAAGCGAGAACCTGGCGAAAGCGTTTCGGCGGCGGAATGCGGCAGGTCGGCGTTTTAGCGGCCGCCGGACTCGTCGCTCTCGAAGAATCTCCGCCGAAACTCTTTGAAGACCACGAAAACGCCAAACTTTTAGCCGAAGGCGTCGCAAACTTAAAAGGCGTCAAAATTGATCCCGAATCGGTGCAGACCAACATCGTCATTTTCGACGTTGCCGAAGCCGAACTAACTTCAAACGAAATCTGCGAAAAATTAAAAAACGAAGGAATTTTAGCCATCGGTTTCGGCAATTTGATCCGGATGGTTACGCATTACGATGTTTCGCGGGAAGAGATCGAAAGGACTTTGACTATTCTCAATCGAATCCTTCATTATTAAAAAACTAAAAAATATGGCGAACCTCGAAAAAAATCCGAAATGCAAGATTTGCGGTGATGAGAATCCGCAGTATCTCTGCGATACATTTAACGGACACAGCTCGACCGAATCCATCAGCCATTTCCGTTGCCGCAACTGCGGACTGGTCTTCGTCGGCAATGATTTTGCCGATGAAGAACTCGAAGAAGCCTACTCGTCTCTGGATTCGTCCTCTTATTACGAAGAAATCTACCGGGAAAACCGCAAAAAGATGGAGATTTCCGCCAGAGAGCTTTTGAAGTTTGCCGATAAATCAAGCCGCATCATTGATATCGGAACGGGCAACGGAATGTTTCTGCGTGTCCTGCACGAAGCCGGTTTTGAAAATGTTTCGGGACACGAAATTGTCGGCGAAGACCTTTCGGATGTAAAAGACATCGCCGAGGAGATCTATCAGGATTTTGATTACCAGAGCATTCCCGATAATTCTTTCGACGTCGTAACTTTGCTCGATGTCGTCGAACATGTCCGCTCGCCGAAATACTTGCTGGAAAATTGTTTCCGCATTTTAAAACCGGGCGGTTTCGTCTATTTTCATACGCCCGTCGTGACCAGAACCGACCGCCTGATGCACGGACTTTTGAAAGTTCCGGCCGTTAATAAAATTCCGAAAATGTGGCAGACGGGGCGGACTTCCGTGTTTCATCTGCAAAATTACACGGATCGGTCGCTGGAAAAATTGATGAGAGACTGCTCTTTCGCCGAAACGGAAATAAATGTCAGAAACGAACTATCCTGGAATTTGGATAGATACGTGAGAATTTTTTTAACCGATAAGATCGGTCTTCCGAAAATTTTTTCAAAGATCCTGTCACCCGTTTTTTATCCTTTTTTGGCGACCGACCTTTTTAATTCAAATAAATCCATCGTCCGCAGTCGAAAAATCTAAAACCGTTTTAGACAGAAAAAAGTAAATTAAATAAACTAAATCTCAATATGATAATCGCCATTGACGGACCCTCGGGAGCGGGAAAATCGACGCTCGGAAAAATGCTTGCCAAAACCTTTGACCTTCTTTACCTCGATACGGGAGCAATGTATCGGGCCGTCGGACTGGCGGTTTTCGAAGCCGGCGTTGATCTTGAAGATAAAGCAAAGATCATCGAAATCGCGGAAAACTCCAAAATCGAACTTATCGGCGAACCGGATAAATTGTCCGTCAAACTAAATGGCAAAGATGTCACGGGACAGATCCGCACGAACGAGATTGGACAGATCGCTTCGCAGGTTTCGACCGTCTCCGAAGTGCGGAAAATTCTCGTTGAAAAACAGCGGGAACTTGGAAATCTCGCTCCGAACGGGGCGGTTTTGGACGGACGCGACATCGGCACGGTCGTTTTTCCAAAGGCGGAAGTAAAATTTTTTCTGACGGCCACGCCGGAAGCCCGGGCGAAAAGGCGGTTTGAAGAAGACTCGGAAAAAGGTCTGGCGGTTAGCTATGAAAAGACTCTCGAAGAGATCAACCGACGCGACGAACGAGATTCGAACCGCAAAGATTCGCCTTTGAGAATTGCCGATGATGCGATCGTCGTGGACACGAGCGAGATGACCGAATCGGAAGTTTTTGAGAAAATGCTTGAAGAGGTGAAAAATGTTTGATTTTAATAAATTTAAGAATTTTTCGTTTAAGAATGAACCTGCCTGGATGATAATTTTCGGTTTATTGCCTTTAGTTCTCGGGATTATTGCATTTCTTATCATAATGATACTTAATGAGATTTGACTTAAAACGCTCCAATCGCTAACATTTTTATTCGTTGTTTAGTATGCACCCGTAGCTCAGCCGGACAGAGCACCTGCCTTCTAAGCAGGGGGTCGCACGTTCGAGTCGTGCCGGGTGTACTTTTATACAAAGAGGAGATTTTTCATTGATGAAAAATCTCCTCTTTTCTTTTATCTCCGACGCTTATTTCTTTCGATCAGAATCGCCAGGGCCATCTGTTTTTCGTTCAGTTCTTTCTTTAATTTCTCTTTCAAACTCTCATCATCGCAGGTCGTGATCTTTTCTTTTAGAAAACCGATGTCCTTTAAGATTTCTATCTCTTCGGGAACAAATTTGTTCGACTTCAAAAGCGTGTAGCCGACGCGGAACTCGGCGGGCGTGTTGAAATAGGCGGTCAGATCGATCGGTTTTCCCTTTCCTTTGAGATTGTCGAACTCGCCTCTGGCCATCGCCTCCTGGATTCTTTCTTCAATTAATCCGGTTAAATCCATATTTATTGACACAAATGAAAATTAAAAGTTTAATATAGCTCACACGAGGAAAACTTATGAAAGTCTGTCCGAAATGTAATGCTCATTATGAAGATGATACATTTTTTTGTCTGCAGGACGGAACTCCTCTGGAAAAAACGGATGTTGCCAGACATTTTCAGGAAGACTCCGAAAACTTGAGTGAAGAGACATTCGTTCTTCCATCCGAACAAAAGTCGGAACCGACCGTTATCAGAATAAACGATCCGGCCGATGCAAATAAATCCGAAGCAACCGTTTTCCGCCAGGTTCCTCCGGCCGAGTCCGTCGTTACAACCGTTCCCCAATCTCCAAAGTCTTCGCAAGGTTCTGCTCCGTTTCAAAATAATTTGGCTTCAACCCGATCGGATAAAAAGCATTTTCTAAGAACCGTCGGCATTACCGGTGCGGTTCTGCTCACGATCATCGGACTATGTGCGGGTGTGTCTTTGCTTGATAATTTGTCTAAGAGAACTTTAGAAACTTCCGGGTTAGCAAATGAGAACGCAAATGGTTTCGTTTATGATGCAAACATTGATGAAACGGACGAACCTGCTGATTCCGAATCAACCAATTCAGAACCGACGAACATAGAAATAAAGGACTCGACAGAAGAGACTCCGGATACAAAACCGACGCCAAAACCGCCCCAAAGAACAGGAACGATCAGCGGAAAATTAATATATCCGGGCGAAGGAATTCCTTCTAATCTGCAAGTTTGCGTGACGGAAATCCGGATGCAAAAGATTGTTTGTTCTAACAAAAAAACCGAAGATTTTACTTTTAAGGTCAATCGTTCCAACGCCGTTTATTCCGTTTCTCTGCCTGAAGGTGAGTATCTGATATATGCTTTTGTGCCGGGACAGGGCGATGCTTATTACACCGAATTCGTTAAATGCGGAATGTCCGTTGATTGCAGATCACATAAAAAAATTACAATATCGGTCAAAAGCGGAAGATCAATTACCGGGATCACGGTCGGTGATTGGTATGATTTTTAATGATAAAAATGGAAAACCTTCAGAACTTTTTCTTCAATAATATTAGACTGAAACGGCATCATTTTTTAATTAATCCGAAATTTTCCTGCAAAACCATCTCGTTTTTTCCGTTCTAGGAACGAGAGCGAGAGCGAAAATCACCCAAAAACTTTTACAGAGGAGAAATTTAATGAAGAAAACTTTTTTAATAATTGCCATTATCGGTCTGTTGACAATCTTCAGCTTCGGACAAAAAATGTCTTACGGGACGATCGAAGGAAAATTGATCTATCCGAGCGACTATATACCCGAAACGATGATCGTCTGTGTTCAAAATAGAGATATTGACAAAACGATCTGCTCCAACTCGAAAACAAAGGATTATCAATTCAACTTAGATCATAAAAAAGCAACTTATTCGGTCAAACTTCCCGCCGGAGAATATTTTGTCTTCGCCGCTTTTCCATATGGGCAAGCCCCTTCGAACGGTATGGAAGGTTATGAAGCCTTTTATACCGAATTCGTCAAATGCGGTCTGAGCGTTGACTGCCAGTCGCACGAAAAAATCGCCGTCAAGGTCAAAGCCGGTGAAACCGTTGCGGATATATCTCCGGGTGATTGGTATGAGAATAAATAGATTTTTGAGCAGATTTAAACGGAACAAAGCGTCGTCGGGAAAATCCGGGCGACGCTTTCTTAATGCAATTTTCCGGAAATTTTTGTATATTCATAGGCGAAATGCAGGAAATGAATGTCTATGCCTATATAACTCCGATCGCTCTGGCGTTTATCGGTCTGGAGATTTTCTTTTGCTGGTATTACAAAAAAATTACATAACCTTTAATGAAGCGATCGCCAATTTCGGCACGGCCCTCGGCAATCAGACGATGAACGTTCTGGTCGCGGCGGGCGTCTATGTAAGTTACGGTTATCTGTATGAAAACTTCCGTCTGTTCACGATCGAGATAAACTGGCTGACGGCGATCCTGCTTCTGCTCGGCGTGGATTTTGTCTTCTACTGGGTGCATCGCTGGGGACACGCGATCAATATTATGTGGGCGGCCCATTCGCCGCATCATTCGGCGGAAGAGATGAATTTCTTTGTCGCTCTCAGGGCAAGCGTGACGCAGAGGCTTTGC
>JBGTRS010000122.1:0-10681 GCA_041940665.1 Pyrinomonadaceae bacterium
AAGAGGCGGTCAAGGAAATAAATCTCGAATATTCCGGCGAACTTGCCGAAAAGGATGCTTCGCCCGTAACCCGTGCGTTTTTGTCGGGCTTGCTTGAAAATGTTTCGGCCAGAGTCAATGTCGTCAACGCTCTGCACATCGCCGAAGAACGCGGGATAAATGTGACGACGAGTTATAAGCAGGTCGAAAAATATTCGCATTTCGACATAAAAACAAAAGTTTCAACGAGCGACGGCAAAGAACAAACGGCGAGCGGAATGGTCTATGCCGACGGCGAAGGACGCATCACGCAGATCGGCGATTTTTCCATCGAAGCCGTTCCGAAAGGCTATATGCTCTTTACAAAAAACAAAGACGTGCCGGGCGTGATCGGCAAGATCGGAACGCTTCTGGGTGAAAACGACGTCAATATTTCAAGATTTTATTTGGGAAGAAATGAAAAAGGCGGCGAGGCTTTAGCCGTTATCGAGATTGATTCCAAACTTGAGGCTAAAGTTTTGGAAGATTTGAAAAATGTTGATTCCGTCTTAACTGTTCGTGAGGTTAAACTCTAGTTAATAAAAAGAGCTGAAATAATATTAAAAATGAATTATTTCAGCTCTTTCTTTCTCTATTCGCATCACTTTTAATCTTAACAATCCTTAAAGTCAAAAGAATCCCGAACATAAATAAAGATAAGTAACATAAAGGAATACCGATGAAACATTTCGGACATTCCGACACTTCATTTATTTGCAAAAAGCTAAAATAGACGGCAATCAGCAATCCCGCAATTCCGCTGAAAAAATAGAGAAAATTATTGTTTTTCAAAATTGAAAAAATTAATAAAGAAATTAGAAACAGCACGACATAACAAGCGGGAATTGAGAACAGATCAGGACAAACATTACCAAAAACTATTTGACCGATTACCAACCCGGAAACCGTAATGAGTCCGATTCCGGCAATTATAAAAATAGTTAGAGATAAAAACGAAGTTTTCATAAGTTGTTCAAATTCAATTTAACCTTTCCAATTATTTATCACACCTAAGTTTATGATAACCTTTTTAAGGTAATCTATGGACGGAAAAAATGTAACTTTGCGGGTTGAAAACGTCACGAAGCAATTCGGTGAGTTTACGGCGGTCGAAAATTTGAGTTTTGAGGTCAAAGCCGGAAGAGTCTTCGGTTTTCTGGGGCCGAACGGTGCGGGTAAAACGACGACGATCCGGATGATCGTCGGCATCACGATTCCCGACGAAGGGAAGGTCGAACTTTTCGGAAGCAAAATAACGCCGGAGATTCGGGACCGGATCGGTTATCTGCCGGAAGAACGCGGGTTGTATAAAAAAATGAAGGTGCAGGATCAACTCCGGTATTTTGCCGCGTTAAAAGGCGTGTCGCAAAAAGAGGCGGATGAAAGAATTGATTTTTGGCTTGATCGAATGAAACTTTCCGAATGGAAATTAAAGAAAACGACCGATCTGTCCAAAGGAATGTCGCAAAAGTTGCAGTTCATCTCCACGATGCTTCACGATCCCGATCTTCTGATCTTGGACGAACCTTTTTCGGGGCTCGATCCGGTCAATGTCGAATTTATGAAAGGCGTCATCGCCGAAATAAAATCACGGGATAAAACGATAATTTTTTCGACACATCTGATGGAAACCGCCGAAAAACTTTGCGACGACATAATGCTTTTGAATAAATCACGGAAAGTAATTGCGGGAAGTCTGCGGGAGATCAAATCGAGTTACGGAAAAAACGTAATTTCGCTTCGATGCATCGGCGGCGAAGAGGTTTTAAAAGATGAAAGTTTAGTGGCGAACATCGTTGAACACGCTGACGAAAAAGAGATTTTTTTGACCGAAGAGGGAAATGCTCAGATGCTTTTAAAAAGATTGATCGAAAGCGGTGCGGAAGTGACGAAGTTTGAAATGATCGAGCCGAGCCTCAATGACATTTTCATCGAAAAAGTGACGAATTAACTGAAAACTGATAAGTGAGAACTGATAAGTGAAGTCCCTAACCGAACAAAAAAACTAAAATAAAAATGGAGAAAAAAAATGAAAAAAAATATATTGAAAGAAAAATCTTACAAGTTTGCCCTCCGAATCATTAAATTATTTCAGTATTTGTCCAAAGAGAAAAAAGAATATGTTTTATCTAAACAGGTTTTACGATCAGCTACTTCAATTGGAGCAAACCTTGAAGAAGCATATCAGGCGGAATCAAAGGCCGATTTTATTCATAAATTATCCATTGCAAATAAAGAAGCATTTGAAACAGAATATTGGTTGAGATTGTTACGTGACAGCGAAATGCTTGAAAAAAAAATTGCAAATTCACTTATTGAAGATTCACAGGAATTAAAAAAGATTTTGGTATCTTCAATAAAAACGGCAAAATCCAAAGGATAGTTTGATGACTAATATATCAGTTATCACCTATCAGTTTTCAGTTATTTTACTATGAATAAATTTTTGGCTGTTTTAAAAAGAGAGTATAAAAAAGTTGTTTTTACCTGGACGTTTTTGATCACGACGTTCCTGATGCCATTTATCGCGGCGTGTTTTGTCGTCGTGCCGATGTTTATTTTTTCGATCGACGGTGACCGAACACGGATCGCGATCGCCGACCAGAGCGGTAAGATCAAAGAACGGCTTATCAACAATCTTTCGCCCGGGAAAATTGCCGAAAAAGCGAAAAAAGCTGCGGCGGAATCAATGCAGGATTTGAATGCTTCGCAGGATGAAAAGATGAAACGCGGTGCTGAACAACTTGGCGGAAATTTTGGTTTTGTTGATTACATCGCAGAAAACAAATCTATCGAACAGATCAAAAGGGAATTAAATGCCCAGGTCGCCGAAAAAAAACTCGACGCCTATTTGATAATTCCCGAAAACATTGATGCAAAGGATGCAAAGTTTGAACTATATTCCCGCAAAGCCGGAGATTTTATCATCAATTCAACACTCGAAGACGCCCTGAATGAAGCCGTCCGCTCGCAGAGACTGGCCGATGCCGACATCAGCGAAGAAAAACTTTCGGTTTTAAGCCGCAAAATTACATTTACAAAAAAACCGATCACCGAAACGGGCGAAGAAAAAGAAGAAGAAAGCAGTCCCTGGGTGGCATTCATCGTCGCGATGCTCATCTATATCGTTCTCGCCATTTACGGACAGGCGATCATGGCGGCGATCGTCGAAGAAAAGGAAACGAAAATTTCCGAAGTTCTTTTTTCGTCGGCAAAACCGTTTGAACTTCTGATGGGTAAACTCGTCGGCGTCGGTTTGGCGGGATTGACGCAACTCGCCATCTGGATTGCCACCGTTGTCGGGATAATAACATTGGGAATTGCGAGTAGAATGGCCAGCGGGTCGGAATTGCCGATTCCGAATATCACGCCTTTGATGATAATTTATTTCTTCGTATTCTTTCTCTTGGGCTATTTTATTTACGCGACGATTTACGCTCTGATCGGTTCGATGGTCTCGAATATGCAGGAAGGCGGACAATTTGCTTTGCCGCCGATTATGCTCCTGCTGGTCGGTTTGTATTTTTGTTTTGCCGTTGTCCGCGATCCGAATTCGACCTTTGCCTTCTGGGTTTCGATCGCCCCGTTTTTTGCACCGATCGTGATGCCCGTGCGGATTTTGGCGGAAATTCCGCCGTTTTGGCAGATAGCTCTGGCCGTGGTTTTGAACGTTCTGGCGATCATCGGTTTGACCTGGGTTGCTTCAAGAGTTTACCGCGTCGGGATGTTGATGTACGGCAAACGGGCAACGATTCCCGAGGTCTGGAAATGGATAAAACAGAGTTAAAAAATTATGTCATTAAAATTCGATTACTCGCTTGATTATAAAAATCTGAACCTGCGGAAAAATCCCGAACTATACCGAGTCGGTAAGGGCGAACAGGGTGTGCTTTTGGTGGAACCTTATAAATCCGAAATTCTTCGGCATTGGCGATTTAAAACACCCGAAATCGCCAAAGAATCGAGTGAAGCGATCTACGAACTTTTTCTCGAATACAAAAAAGAGAAGGATTTTGTCGGAATGGATATGGCCCGGAAATTTCTGCAGATGGGAATTACGCGGGCGAGACGTTATGCCAATCACAAATCGGGAAGAAAATACGATAAAGAAACCGGCGAAGAACTGCCAAAGGATGAAGACCCGGTCAAGGCCGAATCCGCCAAGGTTTTTCAGAAAGTTTATTACCGCGTCAAAAATGACGAGACTTACCAGAAACTTTTGAAAGAGCATAAGGAAAAATACAAAGATGCCGATTGAGACCGAGATAAAATATCGTTTGAATGAAGAACAGTTTAGGCAAATTGAAAGTGATCTGAAAGATTTTGAGGCGGAATTTATCGGCGAAGATTTTGAAGAGAATATTATATACGGCGGCGGAAATCTGGAAACGCTCAATGCGGTTCTGCGGATTCGGAAAGTTGATGAAAAGACAATTTTGACTTTTAAGAAAAGACTGCCGAACGATACGGGCATCAAGGAACAGATCGAACACGAAACCTTTATTGAAAATGTTGCGGAAACCGAAAAAATCCTCGAGCATCTCGCTTTTGAAAAACGTCTGATCTATGAAAAATACCGGAAAAAATGGAAGCTTCGCGAAGCAGAGATCGTTTTGGACAAACTGCCATTCGGGTTGTTTATGGAAATTGAAGGCTCGGTTGAAGCGATCAGAGAAGCCGTGATGATTCTGGAAGCGGAAGAATTTGAAACGGAATATAAGACCTATCCGCATCTGACGGCGGAGTTAGGCGATAAAAACGGGAATTTGATCGAAGCCAGATTTTAAAAATTTGTCCTTAAAACCGAAAAATCTTGAAACATTGCAAGCCAATCGGTTATTATCGTTCATACAAATAGTTCTAAGGAGATAAAAAAATAATGACAAAACATATTATCGGCTTAATAATTTTTTCATTCATTGTCGGAACAAGTGCGATCATCGCGGGATTGTTCAGCTACAATCCGGTGCCTGAAACCTATACTCTTACGACCTACAAGGACAGTTATAAAGTTTACAAAAAGAAAAAACGAAAAAAACGCTGTCGCAAAAGAAGACCTCAACCGAAAGAAGTTTCAGCGGAAATCTCGCAAGCGGTTTTTGACGAAAAGACAAATCAACTGACAACCGAAATCTCCTTTAAAAATTATTCGGATTCGAACGGTCAGCTCAATTTATATTTCTTCTCTAAAGATGTATACGGAACGCAATATTTGAAACAGGAAAAAATCTATGTAACGGAAGAAAGAAGCGTCTATAGAAATTCCTTCGATTGGCTGACCCGTCTGGAATTCAAGGGTAATCTTTATGTGATTCCCGTTTTGCAAACCGATTCGGATTCCGTGAATTGGGTGAAGTTTGATGATTCGATCGCTCAGCCGATTTTGATTCAAAAAGTGAAATAAAATTTTCCGGGATACCTGAAAATTTTTAAAATTCGCAAGTTTGCGGCTTGTATCCGTTCTAAAGACATTGATTTAAGAAACGGACAAGTTCCAGACTTTGCGAATTTTTTTGATTTGGAGGAATCATTATGAAAATAAAATCAACGGGAATCAGAACTTTTTTGCTTACTTCTTTGATTGTTTTTTGCTTAATTTTGGCTGGTTGTATGGGGAGCGGAGATTTTGTTTCCAAAGATGCACCGAGCAATTCAAACACTTCAGCCGAGCCGACGCTTGAAAATACAACGTCGAATGCAAATGTTGCCGATTCGAGCGATATGCCGATGCCGACAGCCAATAAAGAATCGGGGGCGGCAACTCCTGAAAAATCGGAAAAAAAGAGCGGTGAAAGATATGCGGAAATTACCGAAAATCCTTTTCTCGAAGCCTCAAAAGCACCGCTTTCGACTTTTTCGATTGATGTTGATACGGCATCTTACGCGAATGTCCGACGCTATCTGAATGACGGACAGATGCCGCCGAAAGATTCGGTCCGCATCGAAGAACTCATCAATTATTTTGATTATGATTATCCGCAACCGATCGGGAAAATTCCTTTTTCGGTCAATACGGAAGTTTCGACCGCACCCTGGAAACGAAATCATAAGCTTGTCCGGATCGGTCTGCAGGGCAAAAAAGTTCCGCTTGAAAATGTTCCGCCGTCAAATATCGTTTTTCTGCTGGATGTTTCGGGTTCGATGAACACGCCCGACCGTTTGCCGCTTCTTAAAAACGCTCTTCGAATTTTTATCAATCAGCTTTCATCGCGTGATCGAATCGCCATCGTCACCTATGCCGGTTCGAGCGGTCTGGTTTTGCCTTCGACATTTGTCAGCGACCGAGAGAAGATCATCGCGGCCTTTGACCGTCTGAAAGCGGGCGGTTCGACCAACGGCGGAAAGGGAATTCAACTCGCTTACAAGGTTGCCGAAGATAATTTTATTTCCAACGGCAACAACCGGATCATTCTTGCCACGGACGGCGATTTCAATGTCGGTGTTTCGGGCGATGACGCCCTTGTCAGCCTTGTCGAACAAAAACGCCGGAGCAATATCTTCCTTTCAATTTTCGGTTTCGGCAGAGGCAATCTGAACGATTCGATGATGGAAAAATTATCGAACAAGGGAAACGGAAATTACGCCTATATTGATTCGGTCGAAGAGGCCAAAAAAGCTCTCGGCAACCAGTTTGCCGGCACGCTCTATGCGATCGCCAAAGATGTCAAAATTCAGGTCGAATTCAATCCCGCCAAAGTCGCCGGTTACCGTCTGATCGGTTACGAAAACCGCGTGATGGCGGACACGGATTTTAACGACGATAAAAAAGATGCGGGTGAGATCGGTTCGGGACATTCCGTTACGGCTCTTTACGAGATCGTCCCCGTCGGACAAAGAATCGAAAATCCGGGCGTTGACGATTTGAAATACGGAAAAAAAGTCGCGGTCGAGTCGCAGTTTGAAGGCGAATTGATGACCGTTAAACTCCGTTACAAAGAACCGAAGGAATCAAGAAGTAAACTTTTAACCATCGGAGTCCTCGATAAAAACCGTTCGATCGAAAATTCTTCAAAAAATATGAAACTCGCGGCGGCGGTCGCACAATTCGGTTTGCTGCTACGAGATTCACGCTACAAAGGCGAGGCCAGTTGGACGAGCGTTTCGACACTTGCAAGTTCTTCGCTCGGAAGCGATCTGAACGGATACCGAAGCGAATTTATGAGTTTGATAAATAAAGCGGAGAGATTGAATCGTTACTAAAATTTTAAGGCTGGAGTTTTTTTCAAAAACTCTAGCCTTCATTTTTTTTGTTTTTAACAAGTTCCATAATCTGTTCGGCAAGCAAATCCGGTTCGAACGGTTTTGTATGATATTGATGAAAACCGGCCTGAAAAGCCATTTCCTTATTTCTTTGTGCCGTGAAAGCACTTAGAGCGATGGCCGGAATTTGGGCATAATCCGACGACGCCCGAACCTTTTTGATCAACGAATAACCGTCTTCCTCCGGCATGGCCAGATCGGAAATGATTATATCGAATTTATTTTCGGGTTTATTCAGCTTTTTCAAAGCCTCGATGACGGATTCGGCAGTGATGACGTCAGCCCCGATTTGCTCCAGATATAGTTCCAGAACGTTTCTCGAGTCGTCATCATCCTCTACAACCAAGATTTTGATATTTCTGAGATTAATCTCATTTCTCGAATTTCCGGCATTTCTGCCTTCGGTAATTTCGACCTCATCTTCCTGACCATAATAGATCGGGAATTTGACGGTAAATTCTGCTCCTTGTCCGGAGCCTTGGCTGTCAACGGTGATCGAACCGTCATGCTTATCGGTCAGAATTTTGGCGATCGATAATCCCAATCCCAAACCATTTTTTTCACGGGTTGTCGTATTGTCGCCTTGTGCAAATGCATTAAAGATAAATGGCAAATCTTTTTCGCTGATGCCCTGTCCGTCGTCTGTGATCCTGACCGTGACGAATTCATCATTTGTTTTTATATCAACGTTAATAGTTCCTTTTTCATCGGTAAATTTGATCGAGTTGGAAAGAAGATTATTGAAAATTTGCTGAAGTCTTATAAAATCACCGAATACATCAATTTTTTCATTATCGGTTGTAAATTCGAGATTTATTTCTTTTTCCTCGGCGGTCGGTTGTTGGGTGCTGACCGCTTTTTTGATAACTTCATAGAGATTGACGGGACGCAGTTCGAGTTTTAATTTACCCGAAGTTACGCGGGCTGAATCAACCAAATCTTCAATAAGTTTCGCTTGCGATTTGGCACTGTGTTCGATCGTATCGATCGCTTTTGCAAAAGTTTCTTCATCAACCTCTTTTTTGGATAGGATTTGCGTCCAGCCCAGAATAGAATTTAAGGGTGAGCGGAGTTCGTGTGAAACAAGTGCCAGAAAATAATCCTTTGCTTTATTGGCCTGGGTGGCCGCTTCCCGTGATTGTTTTTCGAGTTTGTAAAGTTTTTCAAGTTCATCCGCCGCCATTTTTTCATCAGTTATGCGGCGGACACTTCCCATCATACTGATCGGATTTCCGTTTTCATTAAAAAATGTCTTGCCGCTCGCCGCCACCCATTGAATATTTCCGTCGGAGCGGATGACGCGGTATTCGACCTTGTATTCCTTATCGAGATTTTGCGATTCCAATAATTTTGCTTCGGTTTCTTCGCGGTCATCGGGATGCAAAACTTCCAAAAAATATTTATAGGTAATGATCTCGTGTGGATCGAGATCGAAAATTTCATTACATTTCGGTGTTGAGAAAATTTCGTCTTTGACCAGATCCCAAAACCACAGACCGATTCCGGCACTTTCCGCCGAATATAGAAAATGCTCGCTTCTTTCCTTGTAAAAATCAACTTCACGAATAAGAGTGGTTATATCGGTTGCACAAAAGAAAATCTCATCCGTTGTTCCATCATCATTTTTTTTTGTTGAAAGGTTTAAGTTGATGTGTTTAATCTGGCGTGATTTTACTCTGAACTTTAATGAAACTTTGGCAAATTCTCTGTTTTGGACGGATTTCAATGCATTTTTTAGATTTTCGACATTGATATCATCGGTTTGCCAAAAGACAAGTTCCGAGAATTTTTGTCCGATCAGCAAATCCTTATCAACGTCAACTAAACTCAATAGATCACCCTGAATTGACTCTAAAGAACCGTCTTTATGAATCGTTCCATAAAAGATAAATACATTGTTCAGAAAATTATCGGTGACAGGGCTTTGCGGCTGTTTCATATATTTAGATAAAATCAGAATTATCAGTAACTGATTATGCTGGAAAACATTGTAAAAAAACAAATCCGTAAGATAAAACAAACGGATTTGTTTTGCCGGTCAAATTATGTTTTGTCAGTAGCTAGCCATTTAAGTAACTCTTCTTCCCGTAATCATCTGAACGATAAATATTACAAGTGCGATCACCAGTAAAAGGTGGAGTACACCGCCGAAAGTCGAGCTGGTTACCAAACCAACAACCCACAAAAGTAATAAAATTAAAATAATTGTCCAAAGCATCTTTTCTATTTCCTCCTTAGTCTTTGTTCGCGTTATCACGAATCTTAGGAATGTTTATATCCAATTCGTGTGCCATAAAGTCTAAATCTTGTGTTTAATGGACTTTGTAGAATTTTTAGAAATTTGGGAGAAGTTTATACCGGTAGTTTAAGTATCGTTTTAATACGTAGAAATTTAAAAAGAATTCAGAATGTTGTGTTTTAATTCAATACAGTCTGCTAAAGCCATATGATTCCGGTCATTAAGATATAAATCCTGATATATAAGAAGTTTAATGAATTTCAGAAAGTATTTTGAGACAAATGGAACACCCTTTGCATAATTACCGACTGTAGATAATTTTTGAAAAGGAGAAAAATATTATGTCGAAAAAAGAAGGTACAGCAACGGCTATGACTAAGGAGAATTTGGAAGCGGTTGAAAATAAATTTGATAAAACAAAAGAAAAAGTTTCCGAAAATCTTTCAAACGTAGCTGGAAAGATTCATGAAAAGTCCGATAATGCTCAGCACTATTTAGATGAAAAAATTGAAAATGTTGAGGATTTTATGCGTAAAAAAACTTACGAAGCGGGAGAATTAACCCATCAAACCATTGCCAAAGCAAATAAGCTTGGCCATCGGGCCGGAGATGTTCTGGAACATTCATCGGAATACATCAAAAATTTTGATGTCCGGGAAGCAAAAGATTCGGTTAAAAGAACGCTCAGGGAAAATCCCGAAGTAAGTATTGCAGTTGCAGGGGTTTTCGGACTTTTACTCGGTTTAATAATCGGAAGAAAACGAAATAATTAAACCGACAAAGTTCGGGGAGGCTGGACACTTGGATTGGGTAAGAGAAGGGGCTTGCCCTTTCCAAGGTTTAGCTTTAAATATGCATATATTCTGATTTCTCACGCTTTTCTGTTAGAATTTATATATAAAAGAAGGATAAAAAATAAATACTTATATATTATCATTCACGAAGGAACAGCCATCAATTTGAAATATCGGCAAGGAGGTTCAATTCCATTGTACTTTCAAATAGTGTTTTAAATTCCATGTGCCTTGCTTTAATTACCTTCATTAATTCTTTAATTTTTACATTTAGTTTATCATTTGAAATGAATGAGTACAATTCTTGAATTTTTAGTTCTCGTTGTAGATTCAATGTGTTATTTTTTTTTAATATTCAATATATTTTTTT
>JBGTRS010000123.1:0-10582 GCA_041940665.1 Pyrinomonadaceae bacterium
ATTTTTGTGAAGGGATTAACAAATTTTGGTGTATTTTGTAGTTATCATTTCTCAATTGTTTTTATTATTTGTTATTTAAGTTTGTGGAATTATTAAATTTTTTACTTATTATTTATCACCTTTCACCTATCAGTTCAGATAATATCTCTCGCCAGACGGTGAAATGCTTCCTCGACGTTTTCGCCGGTTTTGGCACTTGTCCGCAAGATTTTTCCCTGATCGCCGATGAATTTTTGCATCTGTTCTTCGCTGATTTCTATTTCATCCGTCAAATCGTTTTTGTTGAAAAGCACGTAGAAAGGAATCTTACCGTATTCGGTTTCGATCATCCGCTGGATGAGGTTGGCGACTTCGAGCGATTCATAACGGGTCAGATCAATCACCAAAAGATAGCCCGATGAACCACGCAGGAATGACGGACGGATCTTGAATTCGTCGTCCTCGCCCTGCAGATCCCAGAGCATCATCGTCACTTCGCGTTCGCCGACGCGGACGGTCTTTTTATCAACCTTGACGCCGAGCGTCGAATGATATTTTTCCGAGAAAATACTCTGGACAAACTGACGCACGAGACTCGTTTTGCCGACGCCCGTCGCTCCGATCATACATACTTTTTTTTGAATCATTGGGGTTTTACCTTAAACGTAACTTTGCATTCTTCGGACTTACTTCCTTGTGCCAATACTTTTATAAACTCTCCTTTCGTTTCTTGCAAACCTTTGATCTGACTTGAGTAATTTTTCAACTCCGCGAAAATAGCTGCGGCTCTTTTTCCGGAAATTTCGAGGTTTGTCTCCTCGGTGCCGTCCGAACTGGCAAAGCCGTGAATTTCCAGTTGAAAACTTCTCCCTGAATCAATTACCTTTTCGATGTTTTGAGCCAGACCGAAAATTTTTCCGCCCTGTCCGTTGGTAAGCTCCGTCGTATTGCATTCAAAGAAAAGTTCCGTCGCATCAATTCGCTCGATGATCTCCGGCAGATCTTGTTCCGCTCGTTTCTGGACGAATTCGGGACTCAAATCCTGATACGGCTTCCAGTTTTGTTCGACATCTTCCCGCTCATAACCGTGATCTTTCAAAATACTCGCCGGGTCTATCGCCAGCGGATCACGCAAACCGCTGACCGAATGCGTAAAAAATCCGCGGTCGGCTTCCGTAACGACGATTCCCTTTTCCGAATTGAGACGGTTTAAGAACCCCGTCCAACGCAGATGATCGCGGACGTAGAAAAATCCGCCGACCAGAATCAGTAAACCTAAGATCGTCAGCAAAATGTTCGAAGGTTTCAGGAAACCGCTCTGTTTTTTGGTTTCGATGTTCGATTGAACCTGCAGACATTCTTCCAAAACGGGACGCGACCTTTCAAAAATTTCCGTCTCGCCCGAAAAATTATCGAGGTCTCGTTCCTGATTGAACTGAATTTTTTCGATCGCTTCCAAGATCACGCTTCGCAGGGAAAGCGGCGGATTGCCGCGGATGACGGCGGCGATGATCGCATCGGGACTCGATTCGATCCAGACGGAAAGTTCTTTGATCTTCAGAGAATCGAGCGTCGCATCGTCGGACGCCTTGAACGAATCCTGAACAAAGTCCTCGATCGCCGTGAGCATCGCCGAAACCATATCGGCATCCTGCATATCCTCGGGGTTCGCCGACGCGTGCTGGAGCAAAATCCCCGTTTCCTTATGGATCAAAAAAACCTGCTCGACGCGATAGACGAGCGTATTGAGCATAACGACCTCGCCGAAAGATTTTCCCGTGCGAAAGGCTTCGATCCGCCACCGGACGCTTTTCGGCGAGATGCTGTATTCGAGCGTTTGATTAAAGTTCTGCACCATCGAACTCAGGGCTTCGGAGATGGCTTTGCGGATGGCCGGGCCGATGACGGGAAAAAGTGCTTCGGCCAAAATTTTCGGATCGCGTAAAACGGATTGGCGGATATTTTCTTCGACGAGCGGAAGCGTCGCCTCTTGAAGTTTCGCATCTTTTCGATTCCGTTTTTCGACCGCCGTCGGCAGAACCTCGCCGACCTCTTCGGGTTGGACGATCAAACGCCGTAATTCTTCGAGTTCTTCCGTCCCGTTCTTTTTAACGGGAAGTTCATCGTCAGGCGGATTTCCATCGGTTATTGAAACTTCGGGCGTTTCAATATCTTCCGTCGTTTGATTTTTTTCGGAAATATCCATCGCCGAACCAAAAAATTTAAGACTGGAACGCTGGGCGGCTCGCTTGCACCAATGCGAGAGCATCGGAAAAAAGAATCTACAGTGGTATTCAAGTTGAAAAATAATAAGCCAAATCAGCGTCCTTTCGGAGGCTTGCAAGCGAGCCATCCAGCGTTCCAGTCCAATGAATACCTTTCACCCTTTACTTTTCTTCCGCTTTCGGCAGTTTGAAATCATCGGTCAGACGCATCGCCATTTCGGTAAAAATTTCCGCCATCGCTACGCGGTCGGCTTTTTCGTCACGCAATTCGCTCGATTCGCGTTCGAGTTTTTTCAAAACATCTTCCTGCCGTTTTTTCAGTTCGTCGGTCAGAGTCTTTGATTGTTCGAGAATCTTCTGGCGGATGTCGCTTTCATTTTTGGCGGTCTTCTCGTCCATCTTCGTCATCTTTTTATCGAGATCATGCGAAGCGTCTTTGAGATCGTCCGCCAGTTTTTTGACATCATCCTGCCGCGTTTGCTGTTCGACCGTGATCCTTTCGATCAAGGAGCTGACCTCGCGGTTGATGAATTCCTCCAACTCATTGAGTTTTTTGGTCGTTTCCTCTCTCGTTTCGGCGATCTCATTTTCAAAACGCTCTTCGAGCTTGGTAAATCTCCGCTCAAAATCCCGCACCTGCACGCCGAATAGAATATCTCTGATCTTGTCTATGTTCTGTTCTTCTTCGGGCAAATCTTTTTTGCTGTTCGATTTTGGTTTTGTAGCTTTCATTTTCAGGGGATACCTCTTAGGGTTTTATTTCCAAAATTATCTTTTTGGTTTCAAAAAATATCTTACGGGCTTCTTCAAAAAGGCTTTCGACTTCCGCCCAGTCAGTTTCCCTTGCTCTTTTTTCCAGTTCTTCAAAGAGTTTGGATAAATCGGTTAAACCGACGTTGGCACTGCTTCCTTTTAAGTTATGCGATGTTTCCCTGATCTTTTTCCGATCACGGACAGCAAGTGCCGTTTCCGTTTCAAGAAATTTTACTTCCGCGTGATCTAAGAAAACATCCAAAATCTCAAAAACAAATCCCGGCTGGTTGTTCTCCTCGATCTCCAGCAAACTCTCCAACATCTTCGGTTCGATTATTTTTGATAAGGAATGGTGAATCAAATTTTCCTGTAAGTCAAGATTTAACGGTAAGTTATGAATCTCAAAATGCTTTTCGAGCATTTCTTCCAGACTGTGTTTGGTAAACGGCTTGCTCAGATAATCGTTCATTCCGGCCTCCAGACACCGGTCTTTTTCCTTTGCCGTGACGCTCGCCGTAAAGGCGATGATCTTCGGATTTCCGGTTAGACTTTCCGCTTCGCGGATCAATCGCGTCGCTTCAAATCCGTCCATTTCGGGCATCTGACAATCCATCAAGATGAGATCGAATTTTTTCTTCCGGCAGATTTCCAGAGCTTCCCGGCCGTTTTCCGCCGTGTCCGAATCAAACCCGATCTGCTTGAGCATTTCGGCGGTAATTTCCCGATTCGTCAAACTGTCTTCAACGATCAGAATTTTCAAGTCTGCTCTGTCGCCGATAAAAACTTTATTGCCGTTGGAGTTCGTTGTTTTTGAAACTTCCGCTTTTGATCGGGAAGAATCTTTTCCGGCCTCCGCAATTTCAAAACCGCCTTCAAACCAAAAGACCGAGCCTCGTCCCGGTTCGCTTTCAACGCCGATCCGGCCCGCCGGCATCATTTCGGCAAGCTGTTTGGAGATCGCCAACCCTAAGCCCGTGCCGCCGAATTTTCGCGTCGTCGAAGAATCGGCCTGCGTGAACGGCTGAAAAAGTTTCCGGCGGGCTTGCTCATCAATTCCGATTCCCGTGTCGGCGACGCTGAATTTTAATCTGACATTTTTTTCGCCTCGTTCAACCAGAGCAATCTTTAGGATGATCTTTCCCGAATCGGTGAATTTGACCGCATTGCTCAAAAAGTTATTTAAGATTTGCCGGACGCTGTTGGCATCGCCGAACAAAATTTCGGGAATTGATCTATTTACTTCCAGTTGAAGCCGCAGATCTTTTCGGCGGGTCAGGGTCGAGAAAAATTCCAAAGTTTCGTGGGCCGTTTGCCGGACATCGAACTCGGTCTTCTCGCGTTCAAATTTTCCGGCTTCGATCTTGGAAAAATCCAGAATGTCGTTGACGATATTGGCGAGAAGATCGGTGCTTTGTTTGAGAATTTCGGTGTAGCGGCGTTGTTCTTCGGTCAGGTTCGAATCGAGCAGAAGATCGGCCGTGCCGATGATTCCGCTCAAGGGCGTGCGGATTTCGTGGCTCATATTGGCGAGAAACGCCGCTTTGGCCCGGGCGGCTTCCAGAGCGGCATCGCGGGCGTCTGTAATTGTCTGTTCGACGTCCCTTCGTTCCGTCACATCCTGAAACGAGACGACCGCTCCCGTAATCTCACCGTTTTCTTTTAGCGGAACGCAAATATATTCGACCGAAAATGCTGTTTCGCCGTCGCGTTGAAAAAATTTTTCGGTGTTGACGTGAGAAATTTCGCCTTCCCGCAGAACAAACCCGATCGGACAAAAATCGGTTTCCTCGAGAAATGTCTCTCTGTTTCGGGCAAAAAAAACCTCCGCATAATGTTGGCCGATCATTTCCGATCCATTGAATCCAAGCATTCTTTCGGCGGACGGATTGGCATAAACGATCCGCCCCTCCAGATCAACCCGGCAGACGCCTTCGCTCAAAGATTCGAGGATAATTTCATTTTGATTTTTATCGAACATTTTTGGAGTTTGCAGACAATCCGCCAAAACCCGGAGACGTTTGTTTTTTTATAAAGATACAAATTTTGTCCCGAATCTGTCCAAACCGATTTTAAAAAGAAAATGCCCGGACTTGAAGGGTCCGATCAAGTCCGGGCTGGTAAGAAAGTGGGCTACCCCCGTCCCCGCTTTCTCACACTTTATTTTTTTTGACAAAATTATAGCCCTGAATCATCTCCCCAAATAGCTGATACAAGGCTAGAATTTTTTTTCTACATTAAGAAAAGGTTTTTATGCTTTATGCTAGTTGGCGTCTTCCTCTTGAAACCTTGCCCCCAATTAAAGTTTTTTTGAAGGAAAACGCCTTTCGCACTTTTAATTAAATACAACCACCGTGCCAGACTTTTTTACTCCTATAAAAAATCTATTAAAGCGTCTGTTCACAGAGAGTTGAAAAGAATACGAAAATATTGCCGGAATAATTTTTATTTCTCTCAAAGTGAAATTTTGTCAGGTATTGTTTTCAGCAACTGACATTTTGTCAGGTTTTCAGGAATTGTACTCTTTTAATTTGCGGTAAAGCGTCCGGGCAGTGATGCCCAAAATCGTCGAGGCTTTTTCGCGGTTGCCGTCAACCGTTTCGAGAACTTTTAGGATATGCTGTTTTTCGAGTTCGGCGAGCGTCACCGGTTCAAACGCATTGACCGCCGAAGCGGTTTGATTTTCGGGCAGTATCTGATTGACCAGGCCGTAGATTTCATCAACCGTTTCTCCCGTCGAAAGGGCGACGGTTCTTTCCAGAGTGTTTTTCAGTTCGCGGACATTGCCAAACCATTCGTGTTTTTGCAATTGCTCTCTGGCCGAAGCGGAAAGTTTCAGATTCGGACGGCGGTAACGGACACGCAGGGTTTCGAGGAAAAAATCCGTCAGGGAAAGAACGTCTTCGGGGCGTTCACGCAGGGAAGGAATATGGAACGAGATGACATTGAGCCGGTAAAATAGATCGGCCCGGAAATTTTTTTCGCTAACTTCTTCCGGCAGATTCTTATTGGTCGCGGCGATGACGCGGGCGTTCGATTTGCGGTCTTTGGTCGAACCGACGCGGCGGAACGTGCCGTTTTCCAGAAAATGCAGTAGTTTCACCTGCAGGGCGAGCGGCATTTCGCCGATCTCGTCGAGAAACAAGGTCGAATTATCCGCTGCCTCGATCAAACCGGTCTTTTGCTGAGCCGCTCCCGTAAAGGCTCCTTTTTCGTAACCGAAAAGTTCCGATTCAAAAAGATTTTCGGGCAGAGCCCCGCAGTTGACGGAAATAAAAGGAGCCTCGGCCCGCTCGCTGTTTTGATGGATCCAGCGTGCCAGCACATCTTTTCCCGTGCCGGACTCGCCCGTAATTAAAAGCGTCGCGTCGAGATTGGCCACCCGTTCCGCCTGTTTATACACTTCTTCGAGAGCGGGACTTCGATGGATTGATTTATCTCCGCTTCCGGCGGTCTGCTGGCGGACGGCCACGCGGAGTCTTTCATTTTGCTGAATGAGTTCGTGTTTTTCACACGCCTTGCGGATGATCTCTTCGACCTCGACCGGATCGGCGGGTTTGGTCAGATAATCATAAGCCCCGAGCCGCATCGTTTCGACGCCCGTTTCGAGCGATTTATCCGCCGTCAGCATAATGACTTCGGGAGCGTTTTCGGTCTGCCGGATTTTGGACAGCACCTCGACGCCCGACATATCCGGCAGATTGACGTCGAGCAGGATCACGTCAAAATCCTTTTTACGCAGAACATCCAGAACCGCCTGTCCCTGCACGGTCGTGGAAATCTCCATCGTATCCGAAGATAGTTGTTGCGGAAGCAGTCTGATCAGAACGGGATCATCATCCGCCAACAAAACTTTTATTTTATCCGTCATTATTCGCCAAAATTCTTTCGATCTGTGCCGTGTGGCGGGCTTCGTGTCCGCCGATCAGGGCGAGCCAGTCGTGGGCCGTCAATTTTCCGAAAGCGGGATGCGGAAAACTGTGGGCGGTGCCGTCAACCGTTTCGAATCTCGGACGCAGGTTATGCAGTTTCTGCCGCGTTTCCGCCATCAGAGCGAGCGAATCCGAAACCGGCACGCCGCCTTCGGGCAGAACCATTTCGGGGGCTTCGAACTTATGATTTTCGGCTTCGGCTTTTCTGGCGGCCTCCATAAAACCTTCCGAGATGTTGACCGTACCGTCGGCCATCTTGCCTTCCGAATCGGCTTTCGAAAGCAGCATCTGACAGATCTGCAACATTCCGCCCTCGACCTTGGCCAGATGTTCGACGATCGCCCCGAGCGTCCATTTGCCGTTTTCCGACGGAAGATTTTCCTCCTCTTTTGAAAGACCGGAGACAACATTTATCAATCTTTCGCGTATCTTATCGTTTGCCTCGTAAACATCGGCAATGGTTTTGTAGTTCATAATTTTTATCCTTAACAATTTTTTTTCACCGACGAGACGCAAAGTCGCGGAGATTTTTTATTTAAGAGCTATTTTATAAAAAAATAAATCATTAAATAATTCTGCGTCTTTGCGTCTCGGCGGTAAAATTACCACCTAACTTCCTTACTATTGATTCCCCAAATTAACCGCCTGCGGACTCAAGACCAGACGATGCCAACGCAGGTAGCTGGAAACATTCTCGGTTTCGTCATTAAAACTTCTCAAAAATCCGGTCTGCAGATAAAGCAGAGTTTCCTGATTCCATTCGAGATTGATGATCGGATTGAACGTCACCAGAGATTTTGCGTCCGGCAGAGTCGTTTTTGTTTCGGGCGTTTCTTCCGCATCGGCGTTCGTATCGCTGTTCGTGTTCGCGTTTGAATTCGTGTTTTCCGCCAAAATCTGGTTTCCGGCGGCCTTCTGTTTTTCTTCGTAATCCTTTGAAGCCAGCAGAAGATCGTTGTTTAAAGGAATCGCCGCCTGCGTCGGCTGGTCGCCGACGGCATCGTAAATTCTGACCTGTTTATTAAAAGCCGCCGCCACCTTGGCCGAATCGGGCGACCAGACGGGATGCACCGAGGTCGAATAATCATCGAGCAATCTTTCACGTCCGTTTTTTTCCACCAAACGCGGGCGACCTTGCGGAACAAAGATCTGGCCGGCGTTTTTTGTCCGGGCTTCCCTGATCCGCCATTCGGTTATCGTCGTCGCCAGCGAGGCGAGAGCGGAGCCGTCGGGCGACCAGACAAAATAAAAATAGATCAGACCTTCATTTTGCGTGAGGGGTTTAACGTCCTGACCGTCGGCGTTGGCGATATAGATCTGCTCGGTGCGGAAGGTGATAACTTCCTTTGCCGGTTCGCCCGCATCGCCCTGATTCGTATTTTCTTCCTTCACCTCTTCCCGGTTTTTCTCTTCGTCCTCGTCGGTGTCAACGATTTCCGGCTCGACGGTCGGCGTCGGCGTTGCTTCCTTTTTGCCCGCTTCGCTTTCTTCCAGATCCTTCGTCTGCCCGCGAACCATCGCGACGAACGCGATATTGGCGGAATCCGGCGACCAGCGGATCGTGTCGGGAAAATGAACCGCCATCTCTTCGTGCGTCACCCGGCTGATGATTTTTCCGTTCGTCGAATAGACATCGAGCCGGAATTCCGCAATGAGATCATCGGGCTTGCGATAGACGGCGATAACTCTCTGCTTGTTCGGCGAGATGATCGTCCGGTCTAAAATTTCCATCGGGCGGGTGTTGTCGAAATCAAGCTGAACGGCTTCGTTCCGCTCGGTGCTTTGAACGGGCGTTTTCTCGTCCTTGGTCGGAGCGGGAACATCCGCTTCAAACCGGTAGTTGAGACGCTGGGCGGGAATTTCCCGCAAAGCGACCGTTCGCGGTTCGGGTGTTTTTAAAGGGTTGGTCGAGCATCCGAATGCCGATAAAACCAAAATAATCAGAAAAAATCTCAGAAAATTTCGTTGAAACATATATGCTTAAATCTATGACCGGAGCGGCAAGCATCCCTTTCTTCGAACACTCAACGCAAGCAGGGATGCTTGCCGCTCCAATCTGATAATTTACTTCAGACTTTCGCCCATATACGCCTGATACAGACGTTTCTGGTTGTCCGAAGGATCGGCGACCGGAACGATTGAATAACCGGCGGCCGAAGTTTTTCCGAGCGTTACGTCAAATTCGCGTAACTTGTTATGCCGGAAAACCGTCACCTTGATCTTATCACCTGCTTTTTTCTCACTGCTCAGATAAAAATCAAGGGCGTTGCGGCTGGTCATCTGATAACCGTCAACGGCGATCAAAACATCTTCCGCGTTCAACCCCCAATCGTAAGCGGGCGTTCCGGCGGGAAGCGATGTAATTTTCAAACCGTTATCCTGTTCGCTCAGATTTGCTCCGAAATAGGCATTATCATTTTCGGGACGCAATTTGACAAGCCGTAAACCGATACCTTCAAGGATCGGATCGGCCTCGATCTCTTCCCGGCCGCTGACATAACTTTCGAAGAATTTTTCGAGACTCGTCCCGGCCATCAGTTCCGCCGCCTTCTGAAAATCTTCGGACGAAAAATTGCGATCCTTCTTATAGAATTCGTTGTAGAGATAACGCAGCACATCATCCAGCGATTTCGCTCCGTTCGATTCCGTGCGGATCTTCACATCGAGCAGAAAATTGACGACATCGCCTTTGCTGTAATAGGAAATCTGATTGTTGATCGCGTTCTCGTCACGGCGGTAATATTTGATCCAGGCATCAAAGCTCGCTTCTTCGAGACTCGTCTGAAATCTGCCCGGCTCGCGCGACAGATTTTCCAGAATTCCCGCTTCGTTTCTCAGGATGTAATCGGGTTTGACGATTCCCGCCCGGTTCATCAAAACGCCTTCATAATAAGACGTCGTTCCTTCGGCAACCCAGAGCAGTTTCGAGTAATTTTCATTCTCGTAATCAAAGGGTCCGAGCGGAACGGGACGAATGCGTTTGACGTTGTAAAGATGGAAAAATTCGTGGACGACCAGGCTTAAAAAAGCCACATAGCGGGCTTCGGGTTTGAATCCCCAGCGATTCCACTGCAGAGCGGTCGAATTGAGATGTTCCAATCCGCCACCGCCGCGTAAGTTCAAAATGAAGGTGTAATCGTCATACGGCAGTTCGCCGAACAATTTATAATGTTCTTCGATGATCTTTTCCGTATCGGCGACGATCCTATCGAGATCGTAATTGCCTTCGCCCGTCACGACATAGCGGTGCGGTTTGCCGCGGACGGTGAATTTTTTCTCGACGAAATTGCTGACCTCGAACGGGGCGTCATAAAGAATGTCGTAATTTTCGGCTCTGAAAGTATTGGGCTGTCCGGCCACGGCCTTCAATCCCGTTGCCACCTTCCAATTGCCGTAAGGGTTGACCTTGACGGTCGAAGGGGCGTTGATCTGGCCTTTCGGAAACATCAGAAGGGCGGCGGGCGTGAAAAATGCGTGTTCGTAATTGAGTTCGTTCGTGCGGACGGTCAGTTCGTTTGAATAGACGCGGTAGCCGACCTTGATCTCTTTTGCTCCTTTTGTGTCAATCTGCCAGGTATTTTTGTTGATCTTCCGCCAATCGAGCGAATTGCCGTTAGCGTCCATCGCCGCAAAATCCTGGACGTGCCGGGCATATTCGCGGACGAGGTAACTGCCGGGCGTCCAGACGGGCATTTT
>JBGTRS010000124.1:0-4117 GCA_041940665.1 Pyrinomonadaceae bacterium
CAAGGTCGGCTTCGCGATAGCAGCAGCCAGCGCCGTCGGCTACTCGGCGCTCGTCGTGAACGTCGCCACGCAGCTCCCGTCCGACATCATTTCGGCGGGATCGGGAACGCCTGTCACTAACCCCGGCACCACTTTCGATACCTACGTCTCCGATACCGGCAAATTGGCGTCGCGGATGGAACAGGCGAACGCGACCATCCAGCAGATGCCTTCACAGGGAATCACCGATTTCCGCACGCCGCTGATCCAGTTGCAGTCCGCGCTTGTGACCTATGGTTGCATCGGCGTCCTCTATGTGTTCGCCTTCCTGTCGGCCGCCGTCGGGTTCTGCATCGTCATCTTCGCGAAGCTGGCTGTGTCGATCTGCGTTGCGCTCGCGCCGCTCGCGCTCGCCTGCCTCTTATTCAACTCCTCGCGCTGGTGGAATGGCTACGAAAACATTCCAAGAAGATAGGTAAAAAAGATGTAAATGCGGCCAGGAATGTATCTGCCGGCAAAAATTTCAAGAAAAACAAAGGCGAGTCAACGGCAAACAATGGTAAAGATTTTGATTATGCCGAGACTCAAAAAAAGCTTAGCAAGATGAAATTTGAAAAATTGCCGATCAACAGCTTTAAGGAATTAACAGAAGCAAAACCGTTTGATCTTTTGCCGATTGGTAATGATGAAGCTTTGATGAACGCGATTGATCAAACTCAGGATGAACAGGAAGAAGATGAAAATGTCAGGGAATTGGCGGTCAAAATTTTGGCAAAGTTCAAAACCCGTAATTCCATCGAAGCACTTTCGGATGTTGCCCTCTATGATCTTTCTGCAAGTTTGCGGTCCAAGGCGATCGGAATTCTGGCTGATTTCGATCACGAATCGGTTTTTGAATCATTGCTTTTAGGTTGTGCCGATCCGACCAGAGAGGTTCGGGCGGCCTCGGCAAAAGCCTTGTTTCATGTAAGTTTTGACCGGGCGGACGCCTGGGCTCGAATCGCTCAAAGCGAAGATGAATACCGGATCGTGCAGGTCGCCAGAGCAGCTATTGAAAGTGATCTGGTGGACAGATCAATTGACCGGCTCGTTCACGAAGATCATAATTATGCCTATGAGGCGTTTGCTTTGATTGCTCTTTTGGTAAAAGCAGGCGAAACCGAAGAGATATTTCAGGCATTGGAAAATCATCGCGATACTTTTGTAAAACTTGCAATTCTCAAAGTTTTAAAAGCTCTGAAGGATGAAAGAGTTCTGCCGCGTATTTATTCATATATCGAAAGAAATTCTTTGCCGGAAGATTTGAGCAATGCCGCTACAGAAGTTATCAAAACCTGTAAAGCCGTCCACGCTTAAATTTGAGAAAAAAAATTGATTATTACGGAGTGTTTTGTATAAAATGCTCCGTAATTTTTTTTGTTTAAAATTTGTGAAATGAATCTCGAACAAAAATACCAAAACTTTAGAAATGAAGCGACGATACTGGCAGGCGACCCCGCGGATATACGCCAACGGGCGGTACTCTTGCACGAGATATTTCTCGATTCAAAACAAAATCATTGTTTTGCCGAGATCGCAACGCACGGTGCTTTATGGGCTTATAACTTTTTTGAAACGACCGGAACACTCGGCAAGTTAATTTCCTACAGATATTTCTATAACGACAGGGAAATGGAATACCGGCACGGTCTTTTACAGGGATTTTCAGATGGTTTCAAATCCGCCAATCGTTCGGTTTTTATTGATACATATTCAAATTATTATTTTACGAAAGAGTTCGGAAAAGAAGCTGAGGACGCCGGATTTTTGGAAATTGATCTCCTCCAAGCCCTCCGGCAAATCCATAAAGCCGCCGGATCGGATAAAATACTGGAAACAAAAGAAAGACGAAATCTATTTCAGACCACATTGAAATGGGAACAAGAAACAACGGTTGCTCCGGCGGTCAAGGCGGAAGTTGCCAAATTCGACTGTCCGATCTTAAAAAGATTGGTTTTAAAACCGTTTGTTCGTTTCAGCTATTTTCCGCGTGGAAAGTTTTTCTGGTTCAGGAATTTCAGCGAAACGAATGAGCGGATTCGAAATGCTCACGAATGTTTTGAGGTTGCCGAAAAGGTCGGCTGGAATGATGTCTTTGAATCTATGAAAAAATACGAAGTTTTGGATGCAGAATTTTTCGATGATCCGCCGGAATTTACAAGAAATCTTAAATCAAACCTTTTAACTAAAACTCATTGATACGAAATAAATTTCCGGTTCAAGAGTCATTTTCACTCGTGCATTTCATTCTCATACGCGATACAATTTAAGTCATGCGATTTAATCTTGTTTCCGAATATAAACCGACCGGCGACCAACCGCAAGCGATTGCCCAGATCGTTGAAAATCTGAATCAAAATGTAAAGGATCAGGTTCTGCTTGGAATTACCGGGTCGGGAAAAACTTTTTCGATAGCATCCGTAATTCAGGAAGTACAGCGTCCGACGCTGGTCATCGCTCATAACAAAACGCTTGCCGCCCAGCTTTACCAGGAGTTCAAAACTTTTTTCCCGGAAAATGCGGTCGAATATTTCGTTTCCTATTACGATTATTATCAGCCCGAGGCGTATGTTCCGGCTTCCGATCTCTATATCGAAAAAGAAGCGACGATCAACGAAGAGATTGACCGGCTCCGGCTTTCGGCAACCCGTGCGTTATTTGAAAGACGCGATGTCATCGTCGTTGCTTCCGTGTCTTGTATTTACGGGTTAGGGGATCCGGACGCATATTTCGGAATGATCGCGTTTGTCGAACCCGGACAGGAATTAAAACGCGAAGACCTTTTGAAAAAACTTGTCGAACTGCAATACGAACGCTCGGAAATAGAATTTGACCGCGGAAGTTTCCGGGTTCGCGGCGATATTGTCGAGATTTATCCTTCTTATCAGGATAACATCGCCTACCGCATCGAATTTTGGGGCGATGAAATTGACGGAATTTATACGATCGATCCGCTTTTGGGCGAAGTCATCAAAAAACACGAATCAAGACTTCCGATCTATCCGAAAACTCACTACGTGATGTCGAAACCGACGATTCAACGGGCGATCAAAACGATCAAAGAAGAACTCGTCTGGTGGGAAGAAGAACTGATCAAACAGGGAAAGTTGGTCGAATCGCAGAGACTTCATCAACGCACGATGTATGACCTCGAAATGATCAAGGAAATGGGGTTTTGCCGCGGCATCGAAAATTACTCGAGACATTTGACGGGAAAACCGCCCGGAGCTCCGCCGCCGACTCTGCTTCATTATCTGCCGAAGGATTCCATTATCGTCATTGACGAATCGCATCAGACCGTCCCGCAGATCGGGGCGATGTATAAAGGCGATCAATCGCGGAAGGGAACTTTGGTCGAATACGGTTTTCGTCTGCCGTCGGCAAAGGATAACCGCCCGCTGAATTTTCAGGAATTTGAGGAAATGATCGGTCAGACGATCTATGTTTCCGCCACGCCCGGAAATTATGAACTCGAAAAAACCGAGGGCGAAGTCGTCGAGCAGATCATCCGGCCGACCGGTTTGCTCGATCCAAAGATTGATGTGCGTCCCGTTAAGGGACAGATTGACGATCTATTGGAGGAATGCCGCCTGCGTGCCGAAAGAAATGAAAGGGTTTTAGTGACGACCCTGACCAAAAAAATGGCGGAAAACTTAGCGGAATATTTCGCCGAAGTCGGCGTCAAGGTCAATTATCTTCATTCCGATATTGATACTTTAGAACGCATCAAGGTCTTGCGTGATCTGAGACGCGGTGAATTTGATGTTCTGGTCGGAATCAATCTTTTGCGGGAAGGTCTTGATCTGCCGGAAGTTTCGCTCGTCGCGATTCTCGATGCCGACAAGGAGGGTTTCCTGCGTTCCGATAAAAGTCTCATTCAAACGATCGGTCGTGCCGCCCGAAACGCCGACGGTCTGGCGATTCTTTACGCCGACAAAATTACCAAATCAATGAAATACGCGATTGACGAAACCAAACGCCGGCGGGCGATTCAGGAAAAATACAACGAAGAACACGGCATCACCCCGCAAACCATCGTCAAACCCGTCGAAGCGACGCTCGTGACGGCATACGAGGCGGATTATTTCAAAGTGCCACT
>JBGTRS010000124.1:4127-10555 GCA_041940665.1 Pyrinomonadaceae bacterium
CGGACGGCGCTGCTCGCCACCGGGGCCACGATCAATGGCCTGCCGATCCTGGTACCGGGCGAGAACGACGTGGTCGGCGCCGGTGCCTACCGGGCCCCCGGCTACGGGCTGCGCGCCACGCCGCTGCCGCAGGAGCGGACGGATCTGGCGCAGTGGTACGGAGCCCACGTCGTCGCCGGGCCCGGCGCCTTCCTGCTGAAGGCAGCGGGATACGGCGATTTCTCGCGCGCCCTGCGGCGGAAATTCGTGATCGTGTAAAATACCTGAAAGACAGACAGATCGAATTATCATAAACTTTGATGCAAAAATTCAGACAGCTTTTAATTACTCTTCGTTCATCGCTTTGGTTCGTGCCGGGGTTGATGATCTTATTTTCGATCGGTCTCGCCTTCGTGCTGATCGAAGTTGATTCTCAGATCAAACGTGAATGGCTGGTTAATTATCCGCGAATATTCGGACTCGGTGCTGACGGTTCACGCGGAATGCTGACGGCCATCGCCGGTTCGATGCTGACGGTTGCGACACTTGCCTTTTCTTTAACTTTGAGCATCATCGCCCAGGCTTCGGGACAGTATTCGCCAAGAGTTTTGCGGAACTTTATGCGGGATCGGGCAAATCAATTCATACTCGGTTATTTTGTCAGCGTTTTTGCCTTTTGTTTGATCATTTTAAGAACAATCCGCGGCGGCGATGAGATAAAATTCGTGCCATCGCTCGGCGTCGTCATCGGACTGATTTTGGCGATCGGCGGGATCATCGTTTTGATTTATTTTATTCATCATATCGCGAGTTCCTTACAGGTGACGAATATAATCACAGGGATTGAAGAAAAAACCGCCGAAGTCATTGAAAGTATTTTTCCGGAGCGGTTAGGCGAGGAAGCCGAAGAAGAGGATTTGAAACGGGCGGAAAAATTGATGGAACGAGCCGATTGGTACGGTGTTCGATCATTTTTAAGCGGTTATATACAGTACGTAGACACCGATGGTTTGATGGATTTTGCCGTTCGCAATGATCTTTTTCTGCGAATGGAATACGGCATCGGCCAATTCGTAGCCGAAGACACGGTTTTAGTCTCGGTCAGCAAAAGTCCCGATGAAGATTCGATTCGCGAATTGAATAGTTATTTTAATATCTTTCGCTATCGGACGATCGAACAGGATGTCGGTTACGGCCTCAGACAAATTGTGGACATCGCCATAAAAGCCCTTTCGCCCGGTATAAACGACACGACTACGGCGATCAGTTGTATTGATTATCTGGCGATAATTGTCGGAAAAATTGCCGATCGAAAACTCCCGACGGCAACCCGGGTTGCAGACGGGCAGATTCGTGTATTTGTCAAAACACCGAGTTTTCGTCAGTATGTCGAGTCGGCATTTGATCAGATAAGAATAAACGGTAAAGGTAATCTGGCGATTTTCGAAAGACTCTTAAAAGCACTTTCCATCGTCGGAGAAAGAACAACTTCTGAAAAAAGAAAAGAAATAATCTATAAACAGATCGTTTTAACCAAAGAGTTTGCCAATGAAACTTTGCAAACTCAGTACGAAAAAGATAAATTTCAGAAATTAGTTGCAAAAGAATTAAAGAAAATAAAATACGAAAGAATTTAATGAACATAAAAGAAACCGATCTTGATGATTATTTAACCGATGCAAGCAATTTAGCGGGAGGGCGAGCAGATAAACTTTTTATTCCCGAAACGCGAGAGGAAATATCGGAAATTCTCCGGGAAGCGAACGAAAAAAATATTTCCGTGACAATTTCCGGAGCGAGAACGGGAACGGTCGGTGGAGCGATTCCGTTCGGCGGATTTGTCATTTCACTCGAGAAATTTACAAAGCTGGAAATTGATAAAGATGAACGAAAAGCAATTGTCGGAGCCGGCGTTCTATTAACCGAACTGCAAAAGCAGACGGACGCGGAAGGTTTGTTTTATCCGCCTGATCCGACCGAATGGAGTTGTCAGATCGGCGGAACGGTGGCGACGAACGCAAGCGGAGCGAGAAGCTTTAAATACGGAGCGACACGCGATTATGTCGAAGGATTGAAGATCGTTCTGCCCGACGGCGAACTCTTGAATTTAAAACGCGGCGAGGTTTTCAGCGATAATGGGTTTTTAGAACTTGAAACCGAAAGTGGCCATAAGATCAGAGCGAAATTGCCGACCTATAAACAGCCCGACGTCCGTAAAAACACGAGCGGATATTTTTCCGGTGGAAAGGTTGATGCGATCGATATTTTCATCGGAAGCGAAGGAACTCTCGGCATCATAACGGGGATCGAATTAAAACTTCTGCCGAAGCCCGAAGGTTTTTTAAGCGGTATCGTCTTTTTCAAAAATGAAAAAGATTTATTAAATCTCGTCAAAGAAGCGAGGGAAAAATCATTTCAAACAAGAAAAATCCGAAATTCGAATTCCAAAATCCAAAATCGGATTGATGCCACGGTTCTGGAGTATTTCGACGAGCAAGCACTGAAATTCATCCATGCAAAATTTCCCGAAACGCCAGCGGATATGGCCGGTGCGATATTTTTTGAACAGGAAACGACCGATGAATCGGAAGACGAACTGTTTGAAAAATGGAACGAACTTCTGGAAAAACACAACGCCGAAACGGAACAAAGTTGGTTTGCGGTCAATGAGCAAGACCTTGAAAAAATGCGTGAATTCCGCCACGCCTTGCCCGTTTCGGTAAATGAAAAGATCGTTAAATATAAACAGAGAAAAGTCGGCACGGATATGGCTGTGCCGGATGAAAAGTTTGCTTCGTTCCTGAAGTTTTACAAAGAGAAATTAGACGCAAGCGGTTTGGAGTATGTCATCTTCGGACACATCGGCGATAATCATCTGCACGCCAATATGATTCCGAAAAACGATGAGGAAATGACCAGGGCGAGACATCTTTACGGCCGTTTTATCGCTCAGGCAATTATGCTCGGCGGGACGGTTTCTGCCGAACACGGCATCGGCAAATTGAAATCAAAATACCTGTATGTGATGTATGGCGAAAGATTCTTAAACGAAATGGCGGAACTAAAAAAAGCTTTTGACCGTAAAGGAATCTTGGGACGCGGCAATATGTTTGACGCAAAGTTTTTGATGTAATACCGTCATAGACGCGTAAGAATACAACATTGCACTAAGTTATCAGGAGAAAAAATGAAAAATAAATTTACGGTTCTTTTTGTTTTGGGTTTGATTTTGTTTGTTGTTTTGGGGTGCGGCTTTGGAAATATGTTCGGCTCAAAAGATGAAGCCGCCAATGCAAATACGTCATCAAACACGGCATCAGATGATAAATCGGGCGATTCAACCACATCTTCATCCGGCGAGGTCGTCGAAGTCGGCATTCCCGAATGTGATGAACTGGCGACATACATCAATAACAATTCGGAAGCCATCGGCAATGAAAGTATCGTGGTTCGCGGAATCGTCGAGATGTATAAGCAAACAATTTTCAGTAATCTGCGGGACAGCGTTAAGAATATGAACGAGGAAGAAAAGAAAAAAATGGGTGAAAATTGCAAAAAGGCTCTGGATAATCTGAAACAGCAGATGGAAAAGAAGGGAAATTAAAAGCACAAGACAGCAAAAATCATAAAGGCACAAGCTGAAATTTCAGCTTGTGCCTTTTGGCAATTTGCGGCGAAATGAATTGAGTTATAAAATACAAAGCCTTACGTGAAAAAAATCTATAGGAACAAAAATTTAATGATAAAAGCGATACTTTTTGATTTTAACGGTGTGATCATTGACGATGAACTGATCCAGATGAATGCTTACAAAGATGTTTTGCAGGACGAAGGCATTGATCTGACGGAAGAAAATTATTTCAACTGTCTCGGAATGAACGACCAGCATTTTTTGAAAACGATCTTTATGAATGAGGGCAAAACGCTTGAGGACGGAAAACTGCCCGGATTGATCGAAGCTAAAACTTCGAAATGGCGTGAGAAGATCGAGAATGATATTCCGATCTATGAAGGCATGGAAGATTTCCTAAAGCGTCTGGAAAAAGATTTCACGCTCGGACTGGTCAGTATGGCACGCCGCCCGGAAATTGATTTTGTGTTAGAAAAAACGGGACTCGGAAGCTGTTTTTCGGCGATCGTCAGTGCGGAAGATGTTCTGACGGTCAAACCGAATCCGGAATGCTACCGCGAAGGATTCCGCCGCATTGATCTTGTCCGGACTTCGCAGGGCAAAAGCCCGATTACGCGAAAGCAATGCGTTGTCATCGAAGATTCGCCGCCGGGCATCGCATCCGGCAAATTAAACCGTCTGAAAACACTCGGCGTAACCAATACCGTTTCCGCCGAAGAACTCCGCCGAGCCGGTGCGGATGCCGTTACCGACAGATTGACCGAATGGTTTCCAGACTCGTTTCGCGGTGTATTCAGTTAAATTTATTAGGTTAGAAAATTTTTAATTAATTGCCGCTAACTTCAGCTAGTGGATAAAATTTCATTGGTTTTCCGGCTTTAGCCAAATGTTATAAAAAGCTTTGATCCTTTATAGCTTGAGCTAAAGCTATTCGGATGATTGATTAATTTAATTAAATTCGGCTAAAGCCCACTATCTTTTTGTCAAACAATCCACTCGTCTGTTGCTAGTGGCAAGTTATCAAAGCATTACTTTAAGGACACCACCTAAATTTTTACACTTATAATATTATGCAAGATTTAGTAAATATCGAAGAAGCTCAAACGGATCTCCTTGCCTGTGCCATATATCTGGCGGGAAACATCAACAGTCACGAAGCCCAGGCCGAAGCGATCCAGCCGATAGTTCTGCAATATCTGGAAAAGAACAATGTTGACAAGGCGGCCCAATTTGCCGACGTCATCAATGATTCTTTTGTCCGCAACCGGATGCTGGTCACCGTCATCGCCAAATGTATCGAACTCGAAGATGACGAATACGCTTTTCAACTGGTCGAAGCGATTGACGATCTCGGGATGCAGGCGACGGCCCGCGAAACGATCGCTAAACAGAAAGCTTTTCGCGGCGAGTTTGAGCAGGCTTTGGCGATTGCCGAAACGCTCGAACATTCGTCCGATTCCTATTCGGCCATCGCCGTCAATCAGGTCAAAAAAGGTTTTGAAACGGATGCTTTGGGTACCTTGAAGAGAATTGATTTTAATAAATCAAAAGTCGGGGCATTGGAAGCGATTGCCGCACATTTTCTGCAGGAAAAACAAAACGAAAAAGCCTTACAGTTCATCGAAAAGGCGTTTGAGGAAGCCGGCGAGATCGAATACGCCGAAGACAGGATCCGTTCGCTTTTCGAGATCGGGAATCTTTTCATCGAAGCCGGCAGAAAAGACCGGGCGATCGAAACATTTTCAAAAGCCTCGCAGGAGATCGGACGGCTCGAAGGCGTTCACAAAGACGGACTTTACACGAACGCCGCGATCGGCTATATGAATGCCGGAAGCATAGACCTGGCCGACCGAACTCTCGATGAAGTTTTCGATAAAACGCAGGTTGCCAACTGTCTGCTTGGTTTTTCGCAGATTTTCTTGAAGGAAGGCGACAAGGAAGAATCGCTCGATGCCGTTGAAGAAGGCTACGCCATTTTGAAGTCGCAGGATGAAACCGAGATCCGCGATACGCGATCTCGCAACCAGCTTTTCACGAATATCGCCGTACAGTTCGCCCGGCTTGAAAAGATCGAAAGAGCTTTGGAGATCGCCCATGAAAACGAGGACGAAATGCTCAAAAACCTCGCTTTGACGAACATCGCTCAGCTTTGCATCATGCAGGAAAATGTCGAGATGGCGAATCAGGCTTTGAAGGGCATCGAATCCGACTCGCAGAGACTTTCGGCACTTGTCGCGGTCAGCGACGTTCAAAACGAAACCGACAAAACAGCGGAAGCCGTCGAAACGCTTGAAGAAGCGGCGTCATTGATCGAAACCGTGCCCCAGCACATCGCCCAATCGGAAACGCAAAACGTCCTCGCCGATAAATTCGCCCGCTACGGACAAACCGAAAAAGCCCGCGAAATCGCCTCCGAAAGCCTCCAAACCATCAGCAAAATCCTCGGCGAAAACAACCGTTCGATCGCTCTTACGGAACTCGCCGCCGTTTTCGATAAACACAAATTTACGCTTACCGAAGACGACAAAGAGATTCTCGAAACTCTTGTAAGAAAATCCGAATGGTAAAAACCAAAGGAGTGTAAGCATCCCTGTTTGTAAGCCGCTGTTCTAAACAGACCAAATTGATATAAACATTTTCAGATACTGCATTGAGTTCAAATGCAAACGTATTTGTGCTAGCAAAGATGCTTACACACCTAAAAAAAACGCCGCATTTTTCAGCGGCGTTCAACACTTTTAACTTCTATAAACGTTACTTTGCCTTATCTGCCGAGAAATTCACCGGAAAACCCAGTCCGTCGATTGTTCCGGTCAGT
>JBGTRS010000125.1:0-10471 GCA_041940665.1 Pyrinomonadaceae bacterium
TACTGATAAACGATTTCACGATATTCTGAACGGAAGTTTGCACGACTTCGGATTCATTCAGGAAATTGATCGTTTCAAGCAGTTTTCGCCCCGATATTCTCGAACCTTCTTCCTTTAAGATTTTCTCTGCATTATCAAAGCGGTTGACCAGCCGGACATCGGGCTGAGGTTGAGCTTCCTTTGCAATCTGCCAACCCGTAGCGACATTGAAAACTTCGACATTTCTCAATTCTTTTTTGAGAATTTCATAAGTCGTGATAATCATCCCGCGGGCGGCTACCTTGGTTGAAGCCAAACCTCTCGTGCCGAATAGAAAATTCTGCATCAGATCGAATTGATTTTTGTAAAATGGGTAGTAGGTCGTGTATAGATCAACGTCTTCCGTTTTATTTACACCGATGCCCGTCAGCGTAGAATGATCGGCGATTTTGCCCGAATTGTTCTTAAAATGTTCTTTTAGTTTTTCAATCGCCGATTCATTTTTCTTGAGCAAGCGACTGCGGATGATCGTGTCAACTTCGGTCGCTTCGAGATGAATCTTGGTTTTGAACCGATCCGTTACCTTCGTAAGTTGGGCGACGCTGACATTGGAATTATTGATGACATCATCGAGTTTTTCCTGAGCGATTGCAATCGTCCAAACCTTTCCGCCAAGTGTCGAAAGCGATTCGCTCAAGCCTTCGAGTTCGAGCAGATCAATCTTCTTTTGATTGACCGCTTCGCTTGCTTCGTCAAACAAAAAGACGATTCTTTCATCCGCCACAATGTTCAAATAATTACTCAATTCATCACGCAATCTTCCGGCACTAAAAGAATCGCTGTCCCGTCTGAGCGTGGTTAATAAATTGTTGTAATCGCTCTCGTCCTTTCCGGTTGCCAAGAATATCTCTTTAGTGGCTCCTGAATATTGAATTATATTTTTTCTGATCTCATTCCAATCTTTATTTAATTTTTGAGAAACGAAATCATTGATGTCGAGTGTATTTTCACCGATCATCATCTGAAAAAGCAGAAAACCGTGTTCGTTTTCGGGAAGATCGAGAGATTTCAAAAAATTTCTGAAAAGAGTAAATGCCAATCCTTTTTTGGTATCTTGTTTGGCAACGTCCAGAAATACGACGCGGCAATTATATGTGTCGAGTTTGGAAATCGAATTTTTAACCAGAGCCTCGTTATTGATTCCCGTAAATCTCTGCAAAATCCGCTCGCGCGCCGGTGTGCCGGAAATTGTTTTGTTACTGAGCATATAGCCCAGAAGTTTGCCGAAATAAGATTTCCCCGAACCGTAAAAACCCGAAATCCAAACGCCCGTTTCCAAAATATTGGAACTAAAAGTCGAAACGAAATCCGCGTAATCTTTCGCCAGACCATCGGTAACGATATAATTTTCGATCTCGGATTGAATCTCCGTTTCCGAAAGGTCTTCGAGGTCAATTACATTTTTGATGTCTTCCGACAGGTCAATCGTAAGAATGTCTTTTATAAGCATAGTAGGAATATGAAAAGTTTATGAAATAATCATACATCTGTATTTCGATGCCGATCTTTTACCTAAAAATGATAATGAATCGCCGTCTTCCGTCGCCGGATATAAAACAACCAGCGGCTGAGCAGCGTTCATTACAGCTTCGTGTTCCATTATTTGAATATTATCAATTTCCGCGCCATACAGAACTCCCGTGTTTATCAAAACAGGAATTTTAGAATCGGAAAAACTATCTGAAATTTTTTGAATTATACTCTTGAAATAATCGTTGCTTTCTTCGCCCGCCGGGGCTTTGAATATCTGATTGACCGAGCCTTGAAGCAAATCGAAAAGCTGTTCGATTTCCGGTTTGTTGTCTTTTATAAAATTCAGCAACAGATCATTAAGATCGATAATTTCAAATTTACTCTTATCCAGATTTTTGTTGATCGAATTGATAAATTCTATCTCATCAGGCGGATTACAAACAATCAAAATTGAATTTCCGCCGTTGGCATTGAGACGAATCTCGGAATGTTTATCGGCATCAATCAAACGGACAATCTGTGAAACTATGTGATCAGGATTTTGTGTCGTTATCATAAATATCACCGTATTCGATCAGATTTTTAATTCGCATCTTATCTCCTGTATAATCAACTTCCCAAAATTTGGAAAATCTATTTTGCAAAATTCTCTCGATAAAAAATTCCTTTTCACTAAACGAATACGGCAGCCAACTGCTTTTTAGAATATTAGTTTGATTTTCAACCGATAAAATCCAAAAAACCAAATAAACAAACATTTTGTCGCTTAAAAACGGATGCTTTATAGATTTTTTTTGGCTTCCTTCTAAAAGGTTGAATTTTTTTAGTAAGGTCAAATATTTAGAAGCTGTTGTCTCCGTCGTATTTTTTGACCAGTTCTTTAGTTTCGGCTCATCCGATCTCAGATCATTTAAGCAGGCTGAAATTTCATCCGGCTGTAAGATTAATCTTCCCGAGTAAAATGCCGGAAAAAATATCTGCAAATTTAGATAATTCAACAAATCGTTGTTGACCGAAGCATTCCAAAACAGAAGTATTAAATAATCGTTTGATATTTCTTCATTCAGGAAATAGCCGGAAAATAGTCTTTCCGTTTCCTCGTTCTTAAAAGATATAAAAGTTGAAACAATCGCTTTTTCAAATCTGCGGACGGATTTTTCGGTTCTGACGCTTGTAGAAGTATTGTCAGAATCTACATTTTTATTTGATTTTAAGAAATATCGAATTAATTCAAAATCCTTTAATCCTCCTAAAATATTTATGTCACTGTTAATTTTCATTATTGAATTTAATAAGTTTTTTCTGACAATATGCATATTTCAGCTTAAAAAAACTTGTCAAATATAATACCTTTATCTACGCCAAATAATAAAGTTAAGCAGACAATTCGATCCATATAATAACCCGAGTTGCCGGTTATGGAATTTATCAAACTATTTATTGAAATTAAGAAGATTCAACCACGAAAAAACACGAAGAAACACGAAAATAAGACAAAAAATTTCTTGTCGTTTAGTGTATTTTCGTGGTTGAAAATAAAAATGTTCATAACTGAAACTTTGGTTATAATCAAAAAGATGCAAAATGAAAAAGTGGTGAGGAAGTGAGGAATTCTTTTAGCTACGCGGCTAAAGCCATTTCGCTCGTGCCTTTTGAAATTGTTTCTTCAATGAACTTAAAGTTCATTTTGCGCCAGATTTTATGCGTCGCTTCGACATCCTGAAGACAATATTTATGGATTGCTTCAAATCTGCCCTCTTCAAAGGCTTTGTAAATTTTCGAGCCGTCTATGTCGCCGGATTTCGGACATTTTAAGCCGAAGGCAAAAGCGAGTTTTTTCAGACTCGTGGATTTTTTGAAAATGTAAAAATCCCAGCGAAGCATCGTGTCGAAAACTGGAGATTTCTGATATTTGTAGAGATCGAAATTCACCGTCGGCTTGATGCCGTGAATTACCGAGCGTTGGATAATAAAGGGAAGATCGAAAGCTAAAATATTATGACCGATAAGCAGGTCTATGCCTTTTTGGAATCCGCGCATATATTGCCAGAATTCGGTGAGGATCACGCTTTCGTCCCGCTCAAAGTTTTTTGTTTCGGCATTCCATCCGAAGCATCCGCGCTTGATGATTTCACCCGTTTCATTTTCCTCGCAGTAGCCGATGCAGAGAATTCTGCCGAGGCTCGAATCAAGTGCCGTTTCGCCGTATTCCTCTTCCGTTTCCCAAAAAAGCCTGCTTTCAAAAGGCTCGGCGCAAGGCAGTGTTTCAATATCAATCGTGATTATTCTTTTTTTCATAAGTTTTTATCAAACTTCCTGTAAATTGCTGATAGGCGTATGCAAACCCGTTTGCTCTCTTTTGAGTTCAACGACAAAAAATTCGGTCAACTTTATATCACGCTTCACGCTCACGCAGTTTGGCAATTTCTCGACAAGGAATTTCAAGACCTCTGCTTTGAGCCGGTAAGCATTTTGGCGGTTTCTTCCCTGCGAGCGTTTTGCGATCTTATTTGCAAGGCGTGCCTTTGCCATCAGAGTTCGGGAATTTCTTTGTCCGGTCTGTTTTAGTATTTCGCTAAAGGTCGGTTTTTTGTTTTTCATATCCGCTTTGCTTTCCTCCACTAATTACAAAATGTAAGCGGAAGAAAAAAAGCGGTAACTGTTTTTTATTTTTTTGAAATTTATTTCGGGCAGATGAAAAAATATGCACAATTCGGGCAGGCTTCCGAATCCGGTTTTGCCGAAAAGTCGCCGCTTTTAATTCGGGAAATGATCTTTTCATATTTCTCGATTCGCAGTTTTTCAGTGCGGGAAGTAAGGGGAATTTCGCGTTCGATGTCGTCCGACAAATAAACTTTGTTCAGCTTTACATCTTTTTCTTCAAACGCGCTTCGGGCGGCTAACTGCAATATTACGTCGGTATCTTCGACTTCTTCTTTTTTTCCTTCTTTTAAGTGCGGGGCTTTTTTTGTTTGAAACCGGCGGATGGAAATTTCGGCTTCGGATTTTTCCATAAAGTCGGGCGAAATAAAAATCACGCCGTTTTCCAATTGAAGATTTATCGAGCTTTGCACGATCTCGCCTTTTGTATCGGCAATTTTTCGGCACGCGCTTTTAAGCATTCGGACGGCGTTTTCTTTGTAAATCTCCGAATAGGAATGTTCGTTCAGGTCGGTTTCGTTCCAGTTGGCATCGAGTTTTTCAAGCGCGACTTCTTCATTTATTATCTCGCGGGCATTGTGCATTTTCTGGAGTTCTCCGAGCGTTTGATAAACGGTGCGGTGGAATTTCAGATAAACAGCCGTCTCTGTTTTCTCGTCGAGTTTTAAAACATCCTTATAATAAAATTTACGCGGACATTTTTCATATCGAACGATCTGCGAGGCGTGAAAATTATGTGCGTAAAAGTCATTGTTCGATTCGATTTTTTCTTCATCTTTTTCGATTGCCTCAATAGAAATTTCCGTCGGCAAAACCGTTTCGAGCTTTTCGATAAACGGGGAAGGATTGCTGTTTTTGCCATTTACGCTTACCGGACGCGACAGGTGCAGATGATCTTTTGCCCGCGACATACCGACAAAAAACAGGCATTCTTCCTCCTCCTCGTGAAAATCCGTTTCTTCTTCGATCAAACCTTTCGGGGAGCGGATTTTCATACCGCCGCGTTTTGATATGGGAAATTCGCCTTTGCTTAAAAAAGGAAGAAAAACAGCTTCAAACTCCAGTCCTTTGGCGGCATGCACGGTCAAAAGTCTGACGGCTTCCATATTTTCCGCTACCGGCGGAACCTGAGCAAAGGGTTTGTCTTCGCCGAAATGTGCCGTTCGTCGAACGTGAGTCAAAAATTCGGAAATTTGCATTTCTCCTGAACCTATAAAACTCTGGCGGCAGGATTTTGCAAAATTTAAGAATTGATAAATAGCGAGTAATTTCTGCTGATTGCGGACATCTTTTGAACTGATAAATTTTTGCAAGAATAAACTGTGTTCAAATAGATATTCGCCCAAAAAATCCCATGCCGACATATTTTTCTCAATGGCAAACAAATGAGATTTCAGCTTTTTCCAACCGGATTTTCCCGTGTCCGACAAAAATGAATCCATTCTTTCATCCATTATGACGGCTTGAAAATTCATCTCCTCTTTGCTCGACTCGTTCAGGATTTTCTGCACATCCGCGAGCGGTATTTTATACTCGTCAAAATTCGCTACTCGAATCAGCGAATGACCTTGAAGCGTGTTTTTAAGATCGAGCAATGCCAAAAGATCGCGGATTTCCTCTCTTTCAAAAAGATCACCAAGGTAAAGAACAGGGACACCTTTTTCAGTTAAAGTTTCGGCTAACTTTTTTAGCTGTGAATGCTTCCGGCAAATTACGGCTTGCTCTCTGAAAGAGATCCCGTCGGCTTTATACTGCAAAATGTTTTCCGCCAGATTCTCGATTTCAGCTTGGATATTTCCCGCCAATTCAAACTTAATTTGAGGCTTGCCCGAATCTTCGCGGACTGGTTCCCAATCGCAGAAAACATCCGCCGGCGCGGCTTTCATTTGCGTTGCAAAATGTGCAAAAGCACCGATAATTTTGCTTTGTGAACGGTAATTTTTTTTGAGCGAACTTGTCGCTCCAAGCCGATAATCCTGACTAAATAAGCGGATGTTGGCGGGGGACGCGCCACGCCAGCGATAGATCGCCTGCCGCAAATCACCGACCGACCAAAGACCTTCGCCGTCTCCGGCAATTTCCTTTAAAAGTTTACCACTCGCCCGGTTTATGTCCTGGTATTCGTCCACAAGAATGGCTTTGTATTTCGCTTTTATTTTATGTTTTATATCGCTTCTTTCCTGCAGAAGTTTCCACGCCCGGAAGATCAGATCGCCGAAATCCAGAACCTTTTCTTTTTCCAGATGCGCCTGATAAACACGATAAACGCGGGCGACCTCCAGACATTTTTCCGCATCCAGTTTTTCATCCGGGTTTTCAGAATTTTCAAGCATTTGTTCGGCTAAAAACTGATAATCAGCAGCTGATTTTAACTCGTCTTTTGCCCGCGAGATCTCTCCCAGAATCAACGAAAACCAACGCGAAGGTTGTGACAATGACTGAAAATGAAAGAGATCCAATTCTTTCAGATTTTTCTCCAAGAACGAAATTGCGTCGAGTTTTTCGATCACCGGCGAATTATTTTCAAGTCCGGCTTCGGGAGCAAATTTTCGCAAAATATTCAGACCGAAACTATGAAAGGTCATAATTTCCATACGTTTTGCTTCAGCCGGACGTTTTTGGGCGATCCGTTCACGCATTTCCTCGGTTGCTTTATTGGAAAATGTCAAAGCAAGAATTTCTTCAGGTAGGATTCCTTCATCAAGCAAAAAGATTATTCGTTCGATCAGAGTTTTTGTTTTGCCGGTGCCGGGACCTGCCGTCACAAGTATCGGACACTCCGTGCTTTCCGCCGCTAATTGTTGGCTTTCATCTACCCTAAAGTACGCCGATTTTTTTTCGTCCTGTTGCTTTATTGTTGGAGTTAATACTGCCCGGGCAAGCTGTTGTCCGATGAGTTTTCCGGGCAAGCCGGTCATTTCGGAGAGTTGCCGAACTCGCTTATTTTCGTTAATAAACAGATTTTGCAAAACATTGCAGGGCAGTAAGAATTCGAGGGCAAAAAGATTTGCTTCGCGTTCTCTTCGTTCATTTGCTCCATAACCAACAACATCCCTGATAGGAGATGGAACTTCTTCATCCGTATCAAAACCTTCGATGTCTTCGGATGAGCAATGAATACTTGTGTGATGCAGAACGTAATGGGCTATTTCGTGAGCAATGCAAAACTGCTTGAACCAAGGTTTCAGATCGTTTTTATAAAAAATTACATCGTCTTCCAAAACCGCCAGACATTTCCTGAGATTTGCCGAATCAGAGTGTTCGGGCGAAAGCAAAAGATCAAAATGTTCAGCGGCGGCTTTGATTAGGACTTCCGCCTTTTGCAGTTTATTTTCATCCAAGCATGATTCCCGGCAGATTTCGTTTCTGATTAGAGAGGCTTCGTTACGGATAGTTTGCCAATGACTCATAAGAATTTAATGATCAAAGTAAAGGATTCAATCTGCTAAGTTTAAAAGTTCCTGTTTTTCTTTTTCCGTCAAGGTTTGATCCTGACGGACTGCCTGGTCAAAACTTTTCTGTTCTATAATTTCGGGTCTGTCCTGCGTCTTAAAACTCGCTTCGCCGGCAAAATCCGCCGGTTGACCGAGATATTTGCAGATCGCATTTTCCGATTGTTCTAAAACTTCGGCAATTCTTTTTATAAATCTCTTTGGAATCGTTTCGAGCTGTAAACGCCTTTTTTCAAGGTAGATCAGCAGAGAAATACTGATGCCAAGCCGTTTGGCAAGATCAGTTTTTTTTATTTCTTTTGATTTTGACAAGAGGTTGAGACTTTTAATTTCAGATTCTTCCGTTATCGCTGTTCTTTCTTGTTCAAGAAATGTCCGTAGAGTTTCGCGGCTCGCTTCGCTGTGTTCTTTTTTTTCCGTATCGCTGATGTTTTCGAGATGTGAAAATCTGAGCAGATCTCTTTCAATCGCAAAGATTTTCAGCTCTTGCGTAAATTGCGGAAATTCCTTGATATATCTTTCCAGAACGGCTTGCCGATCAACGCTTTCCGACGTGTCATAGGCTAAACTTTCTAAAACCTTTATAACTGAATCTTTTCGATTATTCATTTTTGGTAATACTCCTTATCGCAAACCGTCTAAAATCTCTTCGGCTTTTTCAAGCCAGAGCCGAATCGTTTTATCCGATTTTTGAAAATACTCCGTGAGTGTCGGTTCGTCACTTTTCTTGCTTTTAATCTTGTAATTGTAGAAATGATACAAAATAAATGCTTCGCGTAAATTGGTCGGCAGGTTTTTTAATGCCTGATTTGCAAATGTCTGATCCTCCGGCGATATATTTCTCGACTTAATTTCAAAATTTGAAAACTTATCTTCTTCCCCTAAATCCTCATCTATGGAATCTGTAGCATTTTCTTGATTGTCTTTTGTTATATATTTTCTAAATTCATTGCTGACAATTCCGACAATAAATTCGCCAAATGAAACCTGAGCGTAATCTCCCGAATCGCTCTTAAAATCAAGAACTCTTTTTAGAAATTCAAGCTGTACGATTTGCGAAAACTCCGTAAAGTCCTTAACTTTAGCCCTGTATTTTCCGATTATCTTCAAAATTCGCTCGGACAGAGTTTCATAAATTTCATTAAATCCGTCTTGCTGAAAAAGTTCACGCAGTAAAAAGACCAAGGTTTCGCTTTTAAGAGAGTCTTTCGCGCTTTCATCCGAAACCAAAATGCGCTTTTTTAATTCACTAAAGTCAATTGTCGCTATTTCTTCGAGTTGACACAAAACAGCCGAACGCCGCTGAAAGGTTACTCCCGTTGTCGTTGTCCCTGTTAAACTTCTTATTTGAAATTGCAATTTCTGAGCTGTCATTAGCGCCCTCTGTGTATATAAATGTAAGACTTTGGAAAAAAGCGGTAATTGTATAAGTCAGGATACCAACACTATTTTCAATTTATAATTCTTATCCCCAAATGATCGCAAGGAGCATCGGTCAAATCCTGCTCGACTCCGAGATATTTTTCCGTAGTCTGAATCGAATCGTGTCCCAGAGATAATTGAATCTGATCAATCGGCGAGCCGCCTTTGTGAGCTAGTTTGGCAAATGTCCGGCGAAGATCATGCGGCACGATGCTTTGGTTTTTTTTTAGTTTTTCCGCATAATGAACAACTACATTATAGATCGCTTGTTCGGTCAGATTTTCGCCCATTATATTGTCGCCTTTGTTTACCTAATGGAAAATAAAGCCTTCTTTAATTTTTGCCGCGTACGTCCAACTGTCAATCGTAGCTTTTGTCCAAGACGGCATCGGAACAGTTCTGTTTTTGTTACGCTTTCCGTCAACATAATTTTTATCAAAAATTTAATTTTTGATAAATTTTTAGCCTTTCAGGAGATAACCAGTCTCCTCGTTCAGCATTAGAATTATTGTCTCACTGTGCTGTTTGAAACAACTTAGTTCATTCTTAAAGGCAGGAGAATTAAATAACTGCTCTAGCCAGCCAAACCCTCACTTATGCCAAATTAAACCTATTTTTGTAGCTGGTGGACTGCCTTGCCAGACATTACTAACTACTACGGTTGCTTTATAACCTTTTAGTTCATAACTCCGAATCTACTTTAGCATTTGTTCGGAATATAAAGACATAATCTTAGTTTGGTAATACCATTTCGTCTTCCTGGGCAAAGTCAGAAGTTTTACGAATAACCCGCTTGAAAAATAATTAATTCTGCGAATTTCGTAGAAAGATAAGTGGCTAAAAGAATTTTGTTGTTCCATGACGAAACCTAGTTTAGTCTTTCTTTGGTTGAGCAACTCATATTGAATTTCAGCCAAACATTTATGGGAGCAGTGTCATTATATTTATGGTTGGGAAATTCATTTGGAGAACCTTGCTAAAAATTAATATTAGGTTGTTAAAATATGGGCAATAAAGATAAAGACAAAAAAATAATTTCGCTACAAATGGAATTACCTGAAAATTTTGATGACAGCGAGATGGTTCATGAACTTAAAAAGGCAATTGGCGAGTTACGAGAGTTGTTGAAAAATGCTTACAGACCGCTCTCTTTTAGCGAGCAACAATTGGCAGATTATTTCGGGATCAGTAAAATTTCTCTAGAGAGACTTCGTCGTGCGGGTAAGATCAAGTATAAACGCGTCGCAGGAAAGGTTCACTACACGCAACAACACGTAGAACAATTTTTGAACTCGGAAAATTGAAACGATTTTCTGTTATCTTTTTCTCAAAAAAATGTTAATAGAACCAAAAGTCATTGCAATGTTTATGCAGACGAATATATAAGGTCAGCATAGCTCTAATGGATTTAATGATTTCCCGAA
>JBGTRS010000126.1:0-2181 GCA_041940665.1 Pyrinomonadaceae bacterium
TATGGGTGAAGTCACATTCAGATTAAAAGAAAGAAATAGAGAATAATAACAATAAGCTTATCAATTAATAAAGAATGGCTACTAGATGAGGAAAGATATGAATAAAAATTAAATTAATTTCAAGAATTTGAATAATTAAGCAAAACTCGGAACAAAAAAGTGGCATCAAACCATTAAGTTAATATGGCAGATTTAGCAAAGTATCAACAATCTATCGAAAAATTCAATTCTTCATACGCCAAAGAAGCCTTAAAAGAACCTGTGAACTTTTGGGGCTTGGCGGGTTTTGCTGTGGCGGCGGCTTATACGCAGAGTTTTATTCCTCTGCTCGTCGCAATATTTTTTGAAATTGCCTACGTTCTGGTCGTTCCGAATCTTCCCTCTTACCGCAAACTCGTCCAAACCCGCGAACGCGAAAGATTAAAAGCTCTGAGCAAATCGCAACGCGAGAAAATGATCAAATCCTTTTCCCCGAGAGAACGCGAGGCGGTCGAATACTTACGTTGGCAGAAAAATAAAATACAGGAAAATTACAAGAAATTTTCCGGGGCGAGAGAATTGCCGACCAATCTGCAATCGCTCGACCGCCGCTGGGAAGATTTTGTTGATCTGCTCGATATATACCGACGCCGGAAACAGCATCTTAAATCGATCAACCGCCAGGCCGTTCATAATCAACTGGCTCAGGCTTTCCGGGCGGCGGAAAACGCGGATGATGAAAAGACTAAACGCATCCAGCAAACGAATGTCGAAATCTTAAAACGCCGACTGGCGTCGTTCGATGAACTTGAAAGAAGCGTCAAATTGGTCGAAGGTCAACTGCAATCCATCGAGAATTTCTTCGGCTATTTAAATGACGAGATCGTCACAATGTCAACGCCCGAAAAATTCTCCCTGCTTGATTTCGAACAGCTTTCCGATTCGATCGCCATGACCAAACAGATGCTCGATGCAACTTCCGATACGGTCGGAGCTTTGGACGCCTACAACCGCGAAATGGGCAACTACGAACTTTTGCCGGAAAACAGATAAAAAATTCTTATGAAAGAATTAGATAAAGGGATGCTCGTGACGACATTTGTCTTTTTGAGCATCTTTTCTTTTTTGTTGATAGTTTCGGGTTTCTGGCTGTTTATTCCTCTTGTCATATTCTTTTTATCAATTTCCGTTGGCCAAATCCTTCAAACTAAATTTCCAAAAAAGAACATAATAATACTATGTGTTTTCGTAGGAGCCATTCCCCTTATTCCGACTTTGGTTTATTTTGTATTGGAAGATTTAGTTTGGAAAGATTTATTGATTGGAGTTACTTTAGTTGCATTAGTTTACTTTGCAAGAAAATCTTTAGAAAGGACATAACCTCAATACTGCAGGTTTGTAAAAGGAACAGAAGAATTAATACTTCTGTATCTTTTTTATTTGACCGAAAACTTGCGACTTTCTCAGCATTCAAATAAAATACAACGTTTCGGGGAAAACCGAATTATTTATCTATCATTTTTAACAAAATAACATTTAATAAAAGGAATAAAAATTATGAAAAAAGTTGGCATATTAGCGGGACGTGAAGTGACGTTTCCCGAAGCAATTATTGAAAGCATAAACGAAAAAGGTAAGGGTAAAGTCGAAGCCGAAATGATCAAGGTCGGCGGTATTCGTATGGATGAAGAAAAAAGATACGATGTCATCATTGATCGTATTTCACATGAAGTACCTTACTATCGGGCAATGTTGAAACGGATGGCACTTGAAGGAACTCATATTATCAACAACCCTTTCTGGTGGTCGGCGGATGATAAATTTTTTAATTTCAGTTTGGCTTCAAAAATAGGTGTGGCCATTCCGAAAACTGTATTGTTGCCGCAACACAGCTACATCAAAGACATCGTCAGCGAATCTTTGAGAAACCTCGAATTTCCGGTTGATTGGCAAGGAATCGTTGATTACGTCGGTTTTCCGGCATTCTTGAAACCGTTTGACGGCGGCGGCTGGAAAAACGTTTCGAAGGTCAATTCTCTGGAAGAACTCTGGTATGAATATAATCAGACCGGCACGCTTTGCATGACCTTGCAGGAAGGCATCGAATACGATCAATTCGTCCGTTGCTATTGCGTCGGCAAAGAAAAAGTTCTGATCATGCCCTATGATCCTTCAAAACCGTATCTGTCGGGTGAGCAATAT
>JBGTRS010000126.1:2191-10465 GCA_041940665.1 Pyrinomonadaceae bacterium
AAAAGACGTCATAACGATCTGCGAAGCTCTTGGCTATGACCTCAACACGGTTGAATTTGCGATCAAAGACGGCGTTCCTTACGCGATCGATTTTATGAATCCCGCACCGGATGCCGAACTCGCTTCCGTCGGCGAATACAATCATCGCTGGATCGTGGATTCATTGACCGATTTTATTCTTGAACAACTGAAAAAAGGTTTCGACCAACCCGAATACCGCTGGGACGCAATGCTCAACCCGAAACCGAAAGCAAAAAGAAAAACAACGGCAAAGAAGAAAACGACAAAAGCAAAAGCGACAAAAACCCGCTCAAAAAAAGCTAGTTCCGAATAATTTTTGATCGTTTAAAAATTTACTTTAATAATCAAAACAGCCGTTCTCTTACTGATCGGCTGTTTTTTTATTTTGGAAGATTCGTGATAAGAATCGCATCACCGAACTGTCTGCCTCGTGAAACCGAAAGCTTTTTGAAATCAGGCGAGAAAGCAAAATTATAAATCCGGTCGGAAAAATCCGCGATTTTTTGCGGTTTGTTTCCGTCAAGCGTCTGCCGCCAAAGCGTCGAAGTATTGAAAATTCCCGAGGAATAATAAAAACCATCGGAATCGGCTGACCATTGCACGATCGGACGACGCATATTCAGGTCGAATAATTTCGGTTCGCCTATCCCGTCGCTCGGTAAAACTCCGATGCGCGTATTCTTTTCAATATCCGTTTTATTGTCAAGATGCTGATATGCCAACCATTTTCCGTCGGGTGAAATGGCCAAAAAATCTTCCGTTGCGGCGTTTTCCAGATTTGAAACGGGAACAGCATTCCCGCCTTCAATCGAAACTTTCCAGATAGCCGCCGGACGAGCTCCGCGTTTGATAAAAAAGACCGCTCTTCCATCAGGCGACAGAACCGGAGAGGTTGCCGATTCTCCAGAAACTTTGAGAAAAGTAATTTGTTGCTGATTCCTTCCATCCGCATCCATCCGCCAAACCTGTTCCGTGCCGGTTCGGTTTGAAGAAAACACGATAATATTTCCGTCCTTTGAAACCGATGGATTGACATTATCCAAACCGGCGTTTGAAGTTAGCTGAATCCGTTCACCACCGTCGGATTTGATTGAAAAAAGATCAGTGGTCTTGCCATTAAAACTTGAAAAAACTATTGTGTCCTGAGATGACCAGGCGATTCCGCCGTATCCGTCAAACGAGCGTTCGCTGGAAATAAGCTGTCTGCCTTCCTGAAAATTGTCGCCCGTCTGCAACCATAAATTTGTAGAAAGTCTCTGCTGTCGGGTAACAAGTATTTTTCCATCTTTTGAAAGACTCAGCCAGAAGTAGCTTTCGAGGTCTTTCGTCAGACGGCTGATTTCGCCATCCGGATAAGAAAGCATCCAAACCTGAGATGAAGATTCATTGACCTTTCGACCGGATGCAATGATGTGTTTTCCGTCCGGCATCCATAAAATTTGCGAAACGGCACGCCAATCTACTGTTTTGAATTCCGTTCGTTCTCCCGTATTCAGATCGAAAACAAAAAATTTAACGAAATATTTCTGCTTTTCGCCGGTGGCGGCGATAACTTTTGAACCATCGGGTGAAAATGCCGGAATTCCGCGAAAATCAAACGGCGATTTTTGGATTCCCAACTCTCTTTCAATACCGGTTTTTGAATCCGTCAGAATAAGCAAATATGCGTTTCGTTTGGTATCACGTCGCAAAAAGACGAACATATTGCCGTCCGGCGAAACACCGAAACTGCTCCAGACATTAAAGGCGACTTTTTTTGAAATGCCGCCGGAAACAGACATTTGAAAGATTTCTCCGCCCTGTGCATTTTCGCGGTAATATAAATTATTTCCATCCGGAGAAAAAACCAACGATGCGTATCCATTTCGCGTCGGGGGTAAAATTTGCCTGGCGATGCCGCCGGTAATCTGTTTTGTCCAAACACTTTCCTGGTTTTCGGCGTGCCGCACAAATGCTAAAAATTCTCCGTTCGGCGAAATCGCCGGATAGATTACATCGCCCGTGTCAGTTAATCTCTGAAAATTCAAAATTTCAATCGGTGAAATTTTCGCATCATTAATCGCTGTACCGCGAAGAAGAAAATAATAAATTCCAAAACCGGCTATCAAAATAATCAGAATCACTGCTGTGATCAAAAATGGCGAACCTTGAACTGATCTTCGGTTTGATTTCATTGGTTCAGATTTTGATTTTTCGATATGTGAGCCGGGTAAATTTTGCCCGCTTTCAAAATTTCTCTGACCCGATTCATTAAAAATATGTAAGTTATTTTCATTCAAAAGACCCGATTCATTTTGATTTATTTTTTTTACGGGAACGGCAAGGCGATAACCGCGACGGGCGATGTTTTCGATGATTTGTTTGTTTTTTTTGTCCGTGCCGAGCGTCTGTCGCAAGGTGTATATATTCTGTGTGAGCACGCCTTCTTCGACAAATGTGTCCGCCCAGATCGTATTGAGAATTTCGTTTTTGGTAACCAATTCGCCCTCTGCTTTTACCAGCAGACACAGCAATTCGAGAGCTTTCGGCGGAAGCGAAATCATTTCATCATCACGCCAAAGAGTGTTCTTCTCTGCTTCAAAACGAAAGCCCTCAAACTCGTAAAACTTTGACTCCATTACATATAAAACCTCTTTGAGAACTCTTTGAGAACTTTATAAGTCATTTTTGAGGACTTACTTTTGCAATTCGATATACCGTGTCCGTCATTCCGCCGAACACGAGCAAAATACGAATTTTTGCTTTGTTTATAAAGTAATTTTAATTTTGCCATAACTGGCTGAATCAATAAAGAGGTTAAAAAATATGTCATTAGTTCTACCGAAATCGAAAAGTGAAATGTTCTATCAGGAAGCCTGCAAAATGCTTTCAAATGCAAATCCGGTTCAAAGCGAATGGGATTTTGTCAGTTACGATTCCTATTCCGGCTCGATCAACACGCCATTTATAGAAATCGGCGGCGGCGGTTCCATCGGAACCCTGAAAGTTCAGCAAAAAGGTCAATCCGGCCCGAATCAGTTGAAATGTCTGACCGGCGATCTCGGTGGCGGTATCACCCCGGCACCGTTTAATGTCGGTTTTCCGCTCCCCGAAATGCCCAGCACGGGAATTATTTTCAAATTACCGAGTTTTTTTGAAATGAAAATGTCGCTCAATTCCTTCCGGGCCGGATTTTTTTCATTCACGCAATCCATTCAATGCGGTCCGACCGGCGGATTAACTTTTATGTTGTTCCTGCCAAAATTTCTTCCCGATATGAATCTTTTCTCGCCCGGCATAATTTTGACCGCCGGAGTCTTGATCGTCACAGCCAGCGGGAGCGGTTCGCTTATTCCCGATATCGGTGTCACCTGTTCAATGGGTTGTGCAATTTAATCAATAACTTGAACGATTTATTACACCTGTCAAAAATCACTGAATAAACAAAAAGGAGTTTAAAGAAATATGTCTGAAATTTATTTAACATTATTACGAATCGGTCCCGATCTGAAAGGAGAAGAACAAGGAATTCTAAAAGTTATGCAGGGAAACTCGATGATCAAAGTTTTTACAACCCGGGAAAATGACGAAACTCTCAGATATAGCAGTTTGAGGGTCGGCATTTACGAATTCAAACACAGTATGAAAACACATTATTTGGATGGCACGCCGATGAAAGAACCGATCAAATGTCTGCGGCCGACAGACACCAGAATAAGAAAAATCTTAATTCATCGGGCTTCCAAGGATGATCCGAATACATTAAAGGGTTGTATTGCACCGGGGCTTTGGGGAGACCGCTGGGGAGATTTTCAAAGTTCCGATACGGCTATGGAAAATCTTTTTGAAGCATTGGGCGGACATACGATGGAAGAATTGGTGACCTTAAAGGTTTTAAGCAATGCAACCGGAGTCGGCTTTCGGGAGAGCAAGGATAATTGGTGGCGAACGAAATAGAATGAACTCGTAAATATTCCCGAAAACCAAGAAAGCCGTTTATTTTAAAACGGCTTTGCTTCCATAGTATTTACAAATCATAATTTATTCAAAATCGAGCGGAACTCTTGAGGAGAGAATATTTCGGCTCATTATCATTCCGACCCAAATCAAAAGAGCGACGCACGAAACCGCCCAACCGAGATTGACGACCAGACTTTCGTCCAGAAACAGACCGATCAAAATCCAGGGCAATCCGAAAACGGCAATCTTAAGCGAAGTTCGTTTGCCCCGCTCGAGACTTTCAAGCATATTGACGCGGCTGACTTCCAAATCCATGTATTCGTCGTCGTCGTTTAACTTTGTAAAATAATCGGTTTCATTCTGCGTCCAACGCCGCAAAGCCGGAGTTTCGGCAAGCCGGTTGGCGATTGCAAAATGATGGATAACATGAGCGATCTTTCCTTCCCGCAAAGCGATCTCTGCCATTCCGCGAACCGAACGGAAACTTTCTTCGGCAATTTCCAAAGCCCTTTTGAAAACTTTACCGGCTCGTTTCCATTCGCCGTATTGAAAATAGCTTTCGCCGAGACGTGCCAGTAAAACACCGTCGTTTTCGGCACGTTTTTCCGCTAAACGTAAGGCAGCGATGGCTTTTCTTTCGAGTTTCTCGTTTTTTTCCGCACCGGCAAATGAATGCAGACAGCGTCCGAATTCAAAAAGAAGCCAGCCATCTTTAGGATTCAAATGCAAAGCCCTTCGAAAAACTTCCAATGCCTGCAAAAGATGTCCCGATACCCGTAGTTCGTTGGCTAGATTTCGTAAATAATCGGCCTTTTCAAAATCTTCAATCCCCAGAATATGTTCATTCAGATATTTTTTCTTTTTGAGAATTTTCGGATTTTGAAATTCGTTTATCGAATCTTCCAAAACCTCGCTGGAAGGAATTTTGGCAAATTCGGCTTTCATCAGAGTTTCCTTCGGTTCGCTCAGATAATCCCGCAATTCGATGGAGCGGTTATCAAGAACATTTTCCGAAAGCATCGGAAATAACTTTTTGACCATCTGGCGATAATCTTCTCCACCCGATGCAAAAACAAATTTCAGATCATTTCCGCTGATCGAAGTTCGATAACGGTAAAAAACATTTCCGCCGCGTTTCAATGCCCGCAATGCCTGAGTTTCAACCTGTTCGATATCAACTAGTTTTAACCGGAATTTTGAATTGTTCAACCAACCCCAAATTCTCGGTACAATCCCCGTTCGTACGAGCTTTTTGCCGTCGAAAGAAATTCGGTCTGTCCAAATTGCCACAGGAATTATTGTCCAACTCAAAAAAGATAAGATCAGTGCATATAGATCAAATTGCAAATAAACCAGTAGGGCCGTGAAGAAGGTTGATAAAAATAAAGCAACGAAATAACTGTTTGGCGAAACCCGAATTTGAATGGATTTATCCTTCAGGTCTGAAGTAATTGATTTTTCCTGCGAGGTTATTTCCGCAGTTTTTGTTTGTACGATTTCGCTCACACAAGTCTCCCAATCTTTTAATACTTATAGAAATATCTAATTAGCCCTGTTTTTTCAAGTTTTCCGTAAAAATTTAATCAACTTCGTCCAGATCGAATACAAAAAGCGACGCCAAAAATGATGGAAATTTTGGTGTCGCTTTTTGCAGGATTTATCCAAATAATAAATTATCCCAGTGGAATTTCTCCCGGTAACGTTGATTGGGGTTCCGGCAATTGCTTTGCTCTTTCCGGGTCTAACTCCAAAAGTTTTTCTTTTGCATCGTTGGCCGTCTGTGAAAGCGGAATCGGTTTGCCTTCTTTGTCTTTCGCTTCGCTTGCTTCTTTCGCAATTTTGAAATAAAGATCGACGGCTTCTTTTTTCTTATCTTGTTTCTCGTAAATTTTAGCCAATGCAAAATTCACTGTTTCTTTGGCGATGACCGGGTTTTCGGCATTTGCCAAATCCTGGTAAAGTTTTGCCGCTTCATCGAGTTTTCCATCATCAGTTTTTGCCTGTGCCAAGGCAAATTTCGACATATAACCGACTTCGTCATTCGTTCCGGCCAAGGCATCGAGCTCTTTTATTCCGGCGGCCCGGTCGATCGAAAGACGATTGACGGCAATAAAATATTTGGCTTTTTCCGCAAATTCGCCGCCGTATTTTTCGGCAACGGCCTGGAATTCCTTAATGGCGGCTTCGGCTTTTTCTTTTTCGGTTTTGAATGTTTTTAGGGTCGAACCGGCCGGCTGGGGAGTATCTGTAACGATTGCCTGCGAAGTTTCAATCGCATTTCCCAAAGCCAATTGGGCCGCGTTATTCTGACGGCGTTGGTATGAATAAAAAATTCCGACGATGATCAAAAGAACGACCAAAGCGGCGATTCCGTAGAGAATCTGTCTTCCTTTACCCTCAAACTTTCTACCGAAATCTTCAACCCGGCTTCCGAAATTTTTCTGAAAATCGTCTTTATACTGTATCTTCGCTTTTTCTTCATCCGTCATCGGCAAATCATATTGCTGAGGACTTCTGCTTTTCCTACGTTTTTTCTTCGTGTATGCCATTATTTTAAATCTTGCAATTAATTCCTGTTATTTCGTTATATAATAGGTTATGTGATTTTTTTGTAAAAGAGTCAATTTATCGTAAAATTATGGTTTGAGCAAGTTATTAAAGGTAAAAAGTAAAATGTCGGGTTAAAAAAATCATTGTCTGTTTTATTATATTTTTTTAACTATCGAAATATATAATAATTGCTATGTTTAATAGGGTAAATTGAAATAAATAAAACTTTTTATAAAAAAAAATCAAACTTTTTTCATTTTTTCGGGAACAAATAAAAAGTAACGGTGTCTAAGTAAACAGTTCGCCGGAAATGCGGATGAGCAATTTCAAGTTTTCTCGGATGCCGAGTGAGGGGATAAGGCAGAGGATGATCTTCAGTAAGTCAATAGCAATTGACGAAGAGGAATTAGGAAAAGTCGCTTTGGCGACCGAAACGGCTTCTGTCCGCTTATCCGCTAACGATCTGTTCATTGAAAGATTAAAAAATGGCGATGCCGATGCCTTCGATACGCTTGTAAATCGTTATGCTTCTGATATTTACAGTCTTCTTTTACGAATTACGGAAGACACGGAAGAGGCCGGAGATTTAACGCAGGAAACATTTTTGCGGGCATTGAAATCAATTCATAAATTTCGCGGCGATGCGGAGTTGAAAACCTGGCTTTTTCGGATCGCGATCAATCAATCGAAAAACCGTTTCCGCTGGTGGAAACGCCGCAAACGTGAGAAAACGGTTTCACTTGATGCCCCGGTCGGTGAAAGCGAAACACCGATGAGCGAAACGATTTCGACCGATTATGCCAATCCTGAAGAAAAGACTTTGCAAAATGAGCGTGAAAAATTACTGACGGATGCATTGAACGATTTACCGGATATTTTCAGAGAAGCCGTGATTTTATGTGACATAGAAGGTTTCGCCTATGAAGAAATTGCTGAAATATTTGAAATAAACATCGGCACGGTAAAATCCCGAATCGCCCGCGGACGCGAAGAATTGAGAAAGATTTTGAAAGATGTTTGAAAGTTTTGCCCTTTGGTATTTTCGATTAATAAAGATCGAAGGACATTGGGTAAGTTAAACGAAGCGATATTTGACTCGCCCCGGTTTTTACTTTTGAAAAACTTAAAATCCAAAATCGGTGCCAAACGATAAGTTAAAAGGGTCAAAGGTTAGCAAGAGTTTTTAAAAAAAGATTTATGACCGGCAAGATTTGTTTTTGTTGATTATTTGAAATAGACCAGCAACAACAACAAACAGCGAAAACAAATTTTGCCTGATTCAATTTAATTTTAAGAACAAAGCGTTGTTTTCTTGCGAATAACAGGAAAACAGCCGGGGTCAGTGAAATATTGCTTCTACAATGGTCATTAGTCCTTAAAATTTAAGGACAAGGGACAAAAAAATGCTGAATTGCGAAAATTTACAATCTAATCTTCCGCTCTATATTGACGACGTTCTGTCTGAATCCGAACGTGCGTCAATCGAAGATCACTTGCCGACTTGTCCTCTCTGCCGTCAGAAACTTTCGGAGTATAAAGAATTAAGAAATGATCTGCGGATGGCTGCCCGTCCCGTAATACCGGCTGAACTTTTACAATCGGTCAAAAAAGCTGTCGCCAACGAACTGAATCAGCCGACAATTACAACCGGAACGGAAGTCGAACCGACTTTTTCGGAAAAATTTGCTCATTGGCTGATTCCATACAGCATCGGAACGGTTGCCGCCTCGATCTTCGCGTTCTTCTTGTTGAGCGTTTTGGTTA
>JBGTRS010000127.1:0-10443 GCA_041940665.1 Pyrinomonadaceae bacterium
TTCCTCCTTGTTTCCTTCACAGCATTCGATCTGAAAATATTTCGAAGGCAGAAGCATAAAAAAATCCCGGACGGTTTTCGGTGCTTTTTGAGACGGCATTTCATTTTCTTCTGCTTTTTTCTTTTCCTTGGTTTCAAAAGTAATGTCTTTGGCGATCTCTTTTTCGGAAGATTTTTTGGTTCCCGAATTTTCAACCGTTTCCGCCGAAGTTTTTATCTCGCTGGCGGAGTTTTCTTTTTTTTGATTGCAGGAAATCAAGCAAAATAAAATCAAGATAAAACAGATTCTCAGTGTCATTTTTGGTTCCCCTAAGTTGATAGATCGAAATGCTTTCCGACTTTATCTTAAAACAAAACATATATTTATCAATGCCTTGAATCGGTTTTATTTCTTTCTGAAAATTCGGTAGCCGTGTGAATCCAAACTCAGAGACGGCAATCCGACCGATGATTTTTCAGTATTCGGTGTAACTTCTTCAAAATTTCCGCCAGTTTCGACCGCCCCGAAAAACGGCGTTCCCGTCATATTTATCGCGACCAGAATTTCTTCATTTCCGCTTTTTCTGAGAAATGTTAACACGCGGTCTTCATCCGAGTTTTTTACCCAGACGGTTTCGCCGCGTCTTAATGCGACGGAGCTTTTCCGAAGTTTGGTCATCGCTTCATAAAACACGGGAAACTCCGGACGGCGAACTTTTATGTCCCAATAGATCGGCATTTTTTCAAACAGAGCCGGAAAACCCGATTCGGTCGTGTCGCCGACTTCCATACCGTTATAGATAAGCGGAATTCCGTCGATCGTAAAAACCAGTGCCTGTCCCGCCAGAGCACCTTTTTCGCCGAAGCGGGCGATCGCCCGGCGTTCGTCGTGATTATCCGTAAACCGCATATGGAGAGTGTTTTTCGGAAACTTCGCTTTTTCCGCTTCCCAGGTTTCGCGGATATGCCGGGCCGGCTTTTTGCCGTGGAGAACTTCATCGAGTGCCGAGTGCATTGACCACGAATAATCGGCGTTAAAGGCATTGACAAGCAGATCGGGTTCGTGCCATTCGGCCAGCCAGAATGTATCCTTTTTTACTTTATCAACTTCCTGACGAGCTTCCTCCCAAAATGAAGTCGGCACAAATCCGGCGACATCGCAACGGAAACCGTCGAGGTCATATTCCCTCACCCAGAACTTGAGCATCTCGATCATATATTTTTGCAATTCGGGATTATCGTAATCAAGATCGGCGACATCCGCCCAATCGGCGATCGGCGGGATGATCTCGCCCTTTTCATTTTTTGTATAAAACGCCGGATTTTTCATCATCACCGAATCCCAGGCCGTGTGGTTAGCGACAATATCAATGATCACTTTCATCCCGCGTTTGTGTGCTTCCGACACGAGTTTTTTCAAATCTTCCTTCGTCCCGTAATCCGGATTGATCGCATAATAATCCTTCGCCGCGTAGGGCGAACCGATCGTGCCTTTCCTTTTAACCTCCCCAATGGGATGAATCGGCATCAGCCACAAAATCGTCACGCCCAATTTATCAAGCCGGTCGAGATCATTCGTGATTCCGTTAAAATCACCTTTCGCCGAATACTGCCGCGGGAAAATCTCATAAACGACCGCATCCTTTATCCAATCAGGCGAACTCCGGGCGGTTTCTTTCGAAAAATCCTTTGCGGGTTGTTGGGCAAAGACACAAGCCGAGATTAATAAAAGTATCGGTATTAAACTTTTTATTCTATTCATTATTTTTTTTTAAATTATTCCACCAAACCACTGCTCGGGACGGGCTGAACGCCTTCCTGAACGGTCAATTTTTCATCCTCATCGGCACTGATCGGAACCGCCTCACCTTCGTCTTTGACCAGCAAAATCGTTAAGACCGCCGCCAGAAGCAGACAGCTTCCGCCGATGATGACGACATAGATCGGGCTGTTCGGGTTATCTTCGCCGAACAATCCGCGGATCAAGGGTCCGAAGGTCAGGGCCTGTATGATTTCGGGAATGACGATAAAGAAATTAAAGACTCCCATATAGATTCCCATCCGGGCGGCCGGCAGAGAGCCCGATAAGATCGCGTAGGGCATCGAAAGGATCGAAGCCCAGGCAATGCCGATCAGACACATCGAACCGATCAGCAAGTTCGCGTCCTTGATAAAATAAACCGACAGCAAACCCGTTGCCCCGAGCAGCAGGCAGAGAGCGTGAGTCCATTTCCGGCCGAGCATTCGGGCGACCGGCGGAATCGCAAAAGCGATCGCAAAACAGGTGATGTTCATAAAAGACATCGTGAAATTTCCCCATACCGCGCCGTCCGTATAAACTTTCGAAGCCGGATCAACCGCTCCGAAAACGTGTCTCGAAACAGCCGGAACGTAAAAAAGCCACATACAGAACAAGCCCAGCCAGGTGAAGACCTGGACGGGAGCAAGCTGCACCATGGTCTTCGGCATGTCGCGGATCGCTTCGGAAATTTCCGAAAAGATCTTTTTGATCAGATTTAAGAATCCGCTGTTTTCCGCCTTCATCTTTTTGAACTCTTCCATATCTTCGGGCGGATACTCCTTGGAGGTCAAAACCGTATAGACAACCGCCAAAAGATAAGCCGCCGCCCCGATCTGAAAAGCATATTTGATGGTCAGAGGAATTCCGCTTTCGGTATTGCCGGAAACGCCCCAATAACTGAACAAAAGCGGCAGCCAGCCGGCAAAGGTCGCTCCAAGACCGATAAAGAACGATTGCATCACAAACCCGACCGTCCGCTGATCGTCGTTGAGCTTATCGGCGACAAATGCCCGGAACGGCTCCATCGAAACGTTTATCGACGCATCCAGAATCCACAATAAACCCGCCGCCATCCAGAGCGACGATGAGGTCGGCATGATAAATAAGGCAAGACTGGCAAAGATCGCCCCGACCAGAAAATACGGGCGGCGGCGGCCGAATCTATTCCAGGTCTGATCGGACATCGCCCCGACGATCGGCTGCACGATCAAACCCGTCAGCGGTGCGGCCAGCCACAAGATCGGCAATTCATCCGGTTTCGCCCCAAGCTTTTCGTAGATCGCGCTCATATTTCCGAGCTGCAAGCCCCAGCCGAATTGAATGCCCAAAAATCCGAAACTCATGTTCCAGATTTGCCAAAAACTCAAACGCGGTTTCTTCTGCATAAATTTCCCTCACGCCTTTAGATTTATTTTCTATCCTGTTTTTCTTTAACCCGAAAAAGTATCCAGGTAATCAAAATCCCCATATAAATTGCGAGTCCGCCAAATATCAGAGCATTGCCCAAAACACCGCTCTGCGTCGTTCTCGCCGTGTAGCCGAGAAAAAGCATAAAGGTCGAGAACACAAATAAAATTAAAAAAATCGCTTTCATCTTCTTTAAAGGAGAGCAAGCATCTCTGCTTGCAAGTTTTTTAGCTCATGAAAAATTTTCAATTGCTATTCAGCAATTCAGGCAAGCAAGGATGCTTGCACCCCTATTTCACCGTAAAAATCCCGGCCGTCCTTGCCGGCATCGTAAATTTTACCTTTCCGTTTTCGACCTTGATGTCGCTGATTTTCGCGAGTCTGTCCGTCATCAACGCATTCATCGGAATCTGTTTGATCATTGAAGTATCAAACGAAACTTCCGCCGGTTTTGTGTCGTTGTTGAACACGACCAGAACGGCTTCATCTTTCGTCACACGAACATAAGCATATTGCTGTGGTTCGTCCAAAAGATCGAACGATCGGCCGCGTCGCAAGGGTTCTAGTTCCTGCCGCAATTTGCCTAAGGTCGCCAGATGATTCCAGACATTGTTTTCATCCGCCGTTCGGCCCGAAGCGGTAAAAGCATTCCTTGAATCACCTTTAAATCCGCCCGGAAAATCCCTGCGGTTATCGGGATCGCCGCCGCCGGGCATGGCGATCTCGTCGCCGTAATAAAGCAAGGGCGTTCCGCGGGATGTCATTATCAGAGTCTGGGCGAGTTTTAAGCCTTCGATCGTCGCTCCTTCCTCATTCATAAAGCGTTCCATATCGTGAACGCCGAGGAACGTCGTCAAAACATCTGAATTCGGATAGAGCCAATCATGGGCAAACACTTGATGAACTTTCCGAATCTCCTGACCTTTGGCAAAAGCATCGCGGATCGCATAAAAAAGTGCGAAATCATAAAGCGTATCGAGTTTTGTATCCACACCGTCGTGTCCGCGACGGCCGCCCTGATAATAGGCAAGGAGAGCCGGATTGCCGTCAAAGAGTTCTCCCAGAACATTGACATTCGGGTATTCCGCTTTGATCGCCGTCATCCATTTTTCCCAGAACCAACGCGGCACGTGCGGCAAAGTGTCCATCCGGATCGCGTCGAAACCGACCATCTCCAGCCACCAGATCGTATGTTGCGTTAAGTATCTTTCGACTTCCGGATCGGCCTGATTAAAATCGGGCAGAATGTCTATGAACCAGCCGTCAATGTTGCGTTTCTGCGTCTGATAGGTCGCCCTTGGATTCATCGCCGTCCATTTTTGCCAGTTGTTGTCGGGATGATTTTCAACTGTTCCGTTCCACCAGGTCGGCGTCGGCGGATCGTCCGCCCAGACGTGATAGGGTCCCGTATGATTGACGACCTGATCCTGGATGACCTTAAAACCCATCGCCTGAGCTTTTTCGACAAATTCTTTGAGCTTTGCCAAATCCCCCAAATGCTCGTCCACCGCATACATATCAATCGCCCCGTAACCGTGATAACCGGTCGTAAAAGGCATGCCTTCATACATTTCCTTGTAATCGGGCTTATCGTTATTGTCATAGACGGGCGTTGTCCAGATCGCCGTCACGCCGAGCGATTTGATATAGGGCAATTTTTCGATCAGGCCGTCGAGATCGCCGCCGTGATAATGCCGCCCGAATTTGCGATCATATAAACCCTTAGATTTTGGCGGATCATTATTTGACTGATCGCCATCGGCAAACCTATCCGGCAAAAGGAAATAAATCACATCATCCGGCGAATAGCCACGAAACTTACCGGTTTTGTCCATTCGCTCTTTGATTTCAAATGGAATATTTGAACTACCAGATTCGTTATAAATTAAAAAACTATATTCTTTTGCAGGTGTTCTTTTATCAATCTCCAAATCAAAGAAAAGGTAGTTCCCATTATCACTCCAACGATAGTTGTAAACTTTGAAAAAACTTTCAATATCAGGATATCCCTGCTGTTTAATAAGCTCAGGTGAGATTTTTACGCCTTTTAAATTCTTTCCTTTCACTAAAACCCTGACAGGATTAATTTTCATACCAGCCCACCAATTCGGCGGATCAATTTTCTCAACACTAGGTGACTGAGCAAATGCGGTAAAAGCCAAAAGCAAAATTAAACCGAAGATACGCAAAGACGCAGAGAAATTTTTTTTCAAAAAATAAAATCTGCGTTTATCTGTGTTCATCTGTGGTTTCATATTTTTTAAAATCTCCGCGTCTCCGCGTCTCTTCGGTAAACTTCCCTTTTTCATACTAATTTGTCCTTCCATATATTTCCGTTAACTCTTTCAATCTTTCCGCCGTTTCATCCGAAAAACATCCCGTTTCGCAACGCCAGTTCCAGTTCCCCGAATCCGAAGCGGGCAGATTCATTCTTGCTGAATTTCCTAAGCCCAAAACGTCCTGCATCGGCGTAATCGCCGTATTGGCGACCGATTTCCAAGTCTCTCTGATAAAATCCCAGTGGATTTCCTCGCCGTCGGAATTTAAGTATTTCATACAAAAATCGTGTTCTTTGCTAATCTCGGCTTCATCGCGGGTTGATCCTTCACCGACTTGCGAATTAAACCAGCCGACGGTCGTGTCGTTGTCGTGCGTTCCCGTATAGGCGACGCAGTTTTCGATGTAGTTATGCGGCAGGTCTATGTTTTCGGTGTCGCCGCCGAAAGCGAATTGCAAGATACGCATACCGGGAAAGCCGAATTCATCGCGTAACTCTTCAACGTCAGGCGTGATGACGCCCAGATCTTCCGCCATCACGGGCAGTTCATTGATCTTTTGCTTTAAGGTGCGGAACAATTCCTTGCCCGGCACATTGACCCAACGCCCGTTTTCCGCCGTCTTGTCGCCGCCCGGAACTTCCCAACTGGCGGCAAATCCGCGGAAATGGTCAACGCGGATGATGTCAACGGTTTTTAAAGTGAACTCGACACGGCGAATCCACCATTTAAAACCGTCCGCTTTCATCTTGTCCCAGTTGTAGATCGGATTGCCCCAGAGTTGTCCGGTTTTGGAAAAATAATCGGGCGGAACTCCGGCGACCACCTTCGGCGTCAGATCTTCATTCAGCTTAAATTCCTGCGGATTCCGCCAGACGTCCGCCGAATCGAGCGAAATAAAGATCGGCACATCGCCGACAATTTTGATACCCTTGCCGTTCGCGTAATTTTTAAGTCGCGTCCATTGCTTGAAAAACAAGAACTGATAAAATTTCTGAGCCTGAATTTCATCGAGCAGATTTTCATGAGCTTCAAGAATTGCATCTTCTTCACGCTCCCTGAGAGGCTTTTCCCATTCGAGCCAGAGTTTCTGTCCTTGCGTCGCCTTGATCGCCCGGAAAAGTGCGTAATCATCGAGCCAATCGGCAACCTGTTGCGTAAAGGTTTCAAACGAACCGCGGAGATTGACCGATGTCGTCAGACGAAATCTTTCAAAAGCCTTTTTCAAAAGATCATTCTTCCATTCGATAACCTTACCGAAATCAACTTCGGCGACCGGAAAATCAGGCTTTTCGTTTATTTCCTCTTCGCTCAGAAGGTTTTCTTCAACCAAAACTTCGGGCGAGATCAGGTTGGTATTTCCGGCAAAGGCCGAAAAAGATTGATACGGCGAATCGCCGTAGCCGGTCGGCCCAAGCGGCAGAATCTGCCAGTAGGTCTGTTTTGACCGTTCGAGAAAATCAACAAATTGATACGCCGATCTGCCCAGATCGCCGATGCCGTATTCATTCGGCAAAGACGTCGGATGAAGCAGAATTCCGCTTGCTCTTGGAAAGTTCATAAATAAAGTGAATGGTGAATAGAAAGTTATATTGAATAAACTATTTACTATTCACTATTTTCTATCTACTAATGTCTAAATTTTCGTAAATCTGCAAGGCTTTGATCTTGCCGGTTTCGCCCGATTTTTCCGCCGCTTCCAGTAATCTCTCCAACGGCTCATCCGGCGGTTCGTCCGTCATATCGAAGGTCGCGTAATGCATCGGGACAAGAAATTTTGCCTTTGCATCTTTAAATGCTTGCCACGCATCCTCGGGGTTATTGTGATTCGCTTTCATAAACCAACGCGGAGCATAGGAGCCGATGCCAATAATGAAATAATCAATATCGGGAAAAACTTCCGCCATCTCTTTGTAATGACTGCCGTAACCCGAATCGCCGCCGTGATAGAAGGTTTTTCCGCCGGCTTCGATGATATATCCGCCCCAGAGTCTTTCGTTCGTATCGAACAACCCACGCCGCGACCAGTGCCGGACGGGAACGAATGTAATTTCTATATCTTCATCATCAATCGCAAACGGCTGATACCAACCCGCCGTTTTTACCCGCGTTTGATCGCCCGTCCATTCGTTCAAAACATCTTCCGTTCCCAAACCTGCCAGAAATTTCGCCTCGGGAAATTTTTCCGCTATCGCCCGAATCGTCGGTTCATCCAAATGATCGCGGTGATCGTGCGACGTTAAGACATAATCAACCCGCTTTATTTTTTCGAGCGGCGTCGGCAGTTCAAAATATCTGTCGATAAACGACGGTTCGCCGAAAACCGGATCGAGCAAAATGGCTTTCCCTTGAACGCGGATCAGAACCGAGGCGTGTCCAAGCCAGAGAATGCCGTCATCTTCGCCATTCAAAAATCCCGTCGGGTCAAAAACCTTCAACGGCGATCGGGTATTTTTCTTTTCTGCAGCCTGCGGATTGCCGTTCAGTTTCCACCTCAAAAGATTGACCGTCGAAGGCAAAAACGGATGTTCGAGATTGACGAATCTTCCTTTCTGATCAACCGGCACGCCTTTAAAATTTTCCTTGACGGTTTTTAAGTTTTCGTTTTTTGTATATTCCGTCACGATCGCCTCATCCGTTTCGCTGTATAAACCAAGACTGACCAACGCGAGAATGATCACGCCGAAAACAATTCCAATTCTGAAAAGCCATTTCTTCATCTCATTAAATCAAAACGATAATTTCTCTTCCCGTCGCCAAAGGCGATAAACAGCATAGCGTAGGGAGGAATGAGCGAAAGCGAATGAATCCCTACGTTTGGACCGAAAAATCAACGCTCGCCGAAGGTGAGCAACATCAATCCCACACATATCGCTCTTTGTATTCAATCTCGTATTTATTCAAAAATCCTCTGTATTCCGTTTTGAAATCTTTCTTTTTGTGATGTTCCTTTTGTTTTGAAATATATTTCATCACAACTTCAACTTCCGTCTGTCCGACCGAAAATGCTCCGTAACCTTCCTGCCAATAAAAATTTGAAAATTTCGTGTCTTGCTTTTTTATCCAACTCGAACTGTCACGTTTTATATCGCCGACAAGTTCGCTGATTGAAAGAACTTTTCCGAGCGAAACCAATAAATGCACGTGATCGCTTGTGCCGTTCGCCAAAAGCAATTTGGAATTATTGTTTTCAATTATTCCGTGCATATAACCGAACAATCCGTTTTCAATTTCGGGTGTTATCAGATCAACGCGATTCTTGGTTGAAAAGACCACGTGAACCAACATTCTAACTAAGGATTGAGGCATAGTTTTTTTTCTCCGATTTTGTTTTCAATATCGTCCCCGATTTTCCGTAAGCAAACGATCGTTTCGAGTTTTATCGCCAAAGGCGATTAACAATATAGCGTAGTGAGTAGCGAAGCGAATCACTACGAATTCATCAAACCGAGAGTTACGACGCTGAAAGTGTCGGACAATCTGGTTAAATATATTTTCAAATGTTTATTGTTCGTCACCTTCGGCGACGGATTACGGTTTTTCAAATTCGTAGGGTTTCACCCTACGCTATGCTGTTTGTCGCCTTTGGCGACTAAGGCAAAATTCCATATGCCACAATAGACTTTGGCTCTAATTCAAAAATTACTTTATCATCCGTTACTGTAACTTTTTCATTACCGCCAATTAATTTTTTGAGTGAAACCTCTTGTAACACAAGTTTTTTAGGAACTTTGTAATTTAATTCAATCCTTTTTGGTTCATCACTATTATTAATTGCCACTAGAGAAATAATCACCCAATCAACTAGTGGTTTTACTCTTTCAAAAATATAAGCCTCTTCATCGTAATATAGATCAATAGTTTTACCCTTACTTAAAGCCAAATTTGTTTTTCGCAGATTGATCCATTTCTGCGTCCATTCGAACATTTCCTGCTCATCGGCGGTTCTTCCCGTTTTTGTAAATTTGTTGACTTTATCTTCCGCCCAACCGCCTAAAAAATCTTTGCGGTTGTCGGGATCATGGCCGCCGGTCATGAGAATTTCTTCGCCGTAATAAAGTTGCGGGATTCCGCGGGTAGCGAGGATGAAAGCCGTGTGAAGTTTGGCACCTTCTTTGGTGGCTCCTTCGAGCGACATAAAACGGTCGGTGTCGTGATTGTTTTCGAGAACGACGACATTATTTATATCGGGATAAAGTCCGTCATATTTGAGAACATCCCGCAAGGCACGGGCGGGCTTTTTGCCCGTGAAAACTTGTTGCGAAGTTTCCCAGAGTTTAAAATCGAAGACGGCGGGCAGATTCGTGTCAACACCGTCCCAGCCCGTTTTCCCGCCCTGAAAAAATGCGGTTTGGGCCGAATCTCTTTCAAACACCTCACCGACCATCCAAAAATTAGGATATTGTTTTTTGATCGCCACCGACCAATCGCGGATAAATTCCCGCGGCATATATTGAATTGTGTCCTGCCGGATACCGTCAATACCGGTCATTCCGATCCACCAGACGGCGTTTTGGATCTGATATTTGACGACTTCCGGTTCGTGGTGATCGTTGTCGGGCAGAAGTTCGTTAAACCAGCCGCGAAGCAGATTTTCCCGTTCGGCTTTGGAAGCGTTGGGCGAAAGCAGAACGGAATTATTGAAAGTATTCGGCACGTATTCGGAAAACCAGTTCTTTAAGGGCGGATCCTTCGACCAGACGTGCTGGACGCCGCCCTCTTCGAGCTGGGCCTTCAGGTTGGCAATCTCGCTGTCCTTGGCCCCCAGTTCCTCGTCCTTGGACTTGGTCCGGGCGGTCAGCTCCTGGCCCATGTAGCAGCCCTTGTCCCAATCCAAGCCGTTCAGCTCGTCGAAGCCCGATTCCATGAGCAGCGACTTCTCGACCTCCAGGTCGCGGCTGCCGTCCGGCACGCCGAGGCCGATGCGCAGGCCGTCGTAGGCCGTTAGGCCGGCGGCGGCGAAGCCAGCGTCTTGCAAGGC
>JBGTRS010000128.1:0-10438 GCA_041940665.1 Pyrinomonadaceae bacterium
AATTGAGTAAAAAATTAAAAAAGACGAGTCGTCAAGATTCGATAATCAACATCAATTAAAGCTGCATAAAGCTACGGTAGATTTTTAAAAACAAAATGAATTAAGTTCATCTTGTTTGAAATGATGTTGTTTCAGATATGAAAATCAAGAAAGATCACTGTGAAAAGTAAGGTCTGCGAGCCGGGATTGTCATTCGAGCAGCTACTCAAGTGAAGCTATTGAGATCACAAAAGCTACGAGCATCGGCAACTGCGGATCTATCCTGGAGAGCCGGATGCGATGATAGTCGCCCGTCCGGTTCGGGAGGTGGAAGAAGATATAAAACTACGGTAGATTAGAAGAAAAAGCTGCGGTAGATTTTTTAGTAAAGAAAACTATCCTACTTCATTAATCATTTTTTATAAAATTGATGGATCAGTGCGCTTGGATATTGATCAGTTATTACCCTCAAAGAGGGTCGCGGGGCTAGGTTGTTTTCAAACAACTGAATACCGCGAGAATATACGTTGGGTGCGGGGATAGAAAAATATCCGCACTGAAAGCACAATGTAAAAAGCGCCCCTTTTGGGTGCGAATTCTGCCGATAAGGTGACGAGAGGAATCTGCATTTTAAGCTGCTTCGGGGTGGTAGCGTGAGCCCTGATGGTCCGTAACGCGAAACCTAAATGTAAAAAAGTGGGGAGCCTTAGTGGCGATACCGAACAGCACAGCAGACACCTAAGTCGGCTAACGTAATTGATCAAGAATCGAGGATGCGTCGTTCTGTGGCAAATAGCAACTACCATAAGAGGCGCACAGAGGCTTCGTAATAGCCTACAAAAAACGAGAACTCGGGAAAAAACCGAGCGGTCTGCGGCGGAGATGATCATCCGGCAAGGACATCAGACTAATCGTTAATGAGCCGCGTCAATTTTTGAATTGACGCGGCAGGGTGAAGGGAGCTAGGGCTTTTTCGTCGGCGATAAACCGGCGCAGACAGTGGTTAGACAGCGTTTGTTGTCTCGAGAAATGGTGATCTACATTATATTTTTCGGGCGTTTCGTTGGTGCTGAGCATGAGAATTTGTATCTCTGTTTAGCTGACATATCTTCCATCTGCTTCATAAATTGAAGCCAATAATAATTTCTGCATCGAGGATTAGATCAGAAAATATCCGCTACCGGAAACAAAAAATCTCAATTTAAAAAACTATTTTGTTTGAGGAAGGAGCTATTTTAGCTTCTTCCTCTTTGCAAAAAATTATCTCTAAATAAAATCTACAGTGGATTTCCGAACAGAGCGATTCACCGGTCTTATTCCGCTTAAAATCTGACAAAAATATATTCAGATTTTTAAAAGATTGATTAATTATAAACTGTTTCAGAGAGGAAAATTATGGGACAAAAAACGCTCGACAGCATTACAATTTACTTGAGTTGGCAGGACAAACAGGAGATCGAAAACGAGGCAAGAGAAAAAAACACAAGCGTCTCAAATTTGATCCGGCTCAAAATCGGATTGCCGTTACTTAAAGCCGGAAGAAAAAAATCGGAAGTTTACGACAACATTAGTGGTGGTTTTGAAAGTTCAGAAGGTATGCGAGTAACGGAGTCATCTGTCGCTGAGTGTCATTTCGGCAAGACTTTTCAGCGTAATTTATTCGATTCATTAGGCTCCGAGCCTTGAAACTTTTTTAGCTGCAAATACAGTCTGTTAAATACATGATGATGCGTTAAAGCAATTTTAGGCATGAAGTGCTGATTTCATTGAGCTGCCTCACGGCTTAAAATATCGCGAATACACTAATCGCTGAAGGGTAGAAAGTCGCCGTGCTATCTGGAAAAAATATTCTAAACAGCCTGAATAAAATCTTGAATTTCGATTACGGCAACCGTTTCCGAGGAATATTTTTTACGGCGTTTTTCCGCATTTAAAATTACGATTTCGATGTGACTCGGATCGTCAGAAACAACCAAAATTTCGGGTTTTTTCATTTTTGTTTGAATTACTAAATCCCCGATCCTCGCTTTTCTATTCAAAACCGGCAAAGAAAAAATATCTTTTGACATTTGTTCAATGATCTTTAGCCAATCTAAATTGCGCTCCGTCCAATCGGATGTATCTTCATTTTCTACTGCCTTCTGAAAAGTTATTCGAGATTGTTGATTGTTGCAGAAGGGAAGAGCTAGTTTTAGAAAGCAGGCTGTTCCTTCAACGACTTCATCATTTGTCCAGCTATCCGATCTGTCTTCAATAGTATTTTGCCGACGCAGCTCATCGAATTTTGCAATGTCAAAACCGCAGTCGAAACCGAGCCAGACAAGATGACCGACAACAATTGAATACATCTCGAAAAATCTTTCCGAATTTTTTTTGATCTCTTGAGGAACAGTTTCCAGTTTCGCTAGAAACGATACAGCCGAGATAAATAGCTTCCATTCATCATCAATCGAAATTAGTTCTTTTTCACAGCCGGCGAACCTTTCATGTTTTTCCAATTGCCTGATCCAGTGCAGTAATCCCAGAACGACTGCGATTTGACGAAGCGCGGCAAATAAAGGGCGAAATTCGCCTGTGTTTAACGAGTCCAGTTTTTTTATCATCCGCCGCATCATCGTGCGGGTTCGCTGGTAATAATGCGAAGCTATACGTACCGTCTCGAATTTGGGATCGACGATTTCTTCCGATTCATATTCTTCCGATTCGCCCAACTCTTTATCCGGTATTGTCCGAAAAGTAAAATTTTGTGTTTGCTCGGCAGGCGAATAAAGCCTCTGATTTAATAAGCCGATCAGTTCGCTGAGACTGTCCGTTATGTTCTGATTCAGTCGGTTCTTAAATCCGATATCAGCAGTTTTAACCGCGAATGTTTCCTGGAGCGTTTCCGGGTTTTCAGCCTTTACAGTTAAATCACCGGTTCTGTGGCGATGCGAAATTCCCGCTTCCATGTATTCCGGCAGTTCGTCGCCTTCATCGAAAACGATTTGTTCAAAAATCCGCCAGAATTTAGGATCGACCGGAAGATCGAAACTTTCCAAAGCGGTAAAAAATTCACGGTGCTCCGCTTTATGAAATTTTGAAATGACTGCCGGAGCGTGATGCACAAATGAAGCGTATATTTCTCTCGATTCCGATAAAAGTTTTATGGAGTCAGTCATTAAACGGATTTGAGGATCGGGTACTTCAAGGAAGATCTCTTCATTTAGTATATTTGTTATCGCGGCATTATGAATCATTTCTCCAGAACTATTGATAAGCTCGACATTTCGCTCAAACCTTATACCGGAATTTTTCGGAATAATTTTGAATCCGTTTTCCGTTTCGACAGCAGTTAAAAGGTTCTTTTTTTCTTTTTCAGAAAATAATTCCGTGCGGCTGAGCCTGGTTGTTTCGATCAAATGCCAGTCGGTTGCGGCAAGAGCCGGAGCTTCTGACAAGTCATCCAAACCGATCTCTTTGACGGCTGAAACGGCTTCTTTTGATCGCAGAACGATAACCGATTCGCAATTTTGACGATTTCCCTTGAGCCAAGCCGGCCCGCTCATATTGGCACTTCCAATAATTAATACCTGTTCTTGTGAATCGGTTTCCAGATAAACCGCTTTGGCGTGCAAATAGCCGCGGCTGCCTCGCAGTTTTCCGGCATTGACAAATTTTATATCCGGGAATTTGGCGGGTGAATTTGGCGGAAGGCACACGGAACCCGGCTCTATCCCGACGATAAACTCCTTTGGAGATAAACTTTCCATTATTTCACGCACAAATCTGAGGTCTTCGTCAAAAAACGGGGAAATCATTGTTACTCTTCGCACCTTGTCAGATAACTGGGGGTTGATCTGTTCCCACAAAGCGGGGGTATTTTCTCCGGCCGCAAAAAACAAAGCAGATTCTTGATTGACGGATTCTTCTTTACCGGCGAGCCAGTCTATCTCGCTTTCAACAAACCGGAGCGAATCTTTTAGTTCTTCTGGTTGATTAAGAGACCATAATTTCATAGCCTGCCAAACATCTTGAAAGATGATTCGTTCCTGCCGGGAACTGTTCGGACCTAATTCAAAAAGAGAGGTCAACTCCCGGTTCTTACCAAATCCTGAAAGCGTCAGATTATGACTTCCGACGCAAAGCGCGGCATATTCTCTTCCCAGCAAAAGTAGAATTTTTGGATGAAAGACTCCGCTTGCGGCATCAACCGGAATCAACGTGTAATCGCGTCCCGCAGACCGGGGCTTGCCGCCAGGATCGGCTAAACAGGCTGAAAACTGCCCGGCATCCATCAATAATGTGTTAACCCGGCATCCGGCTTTGACCATGCGGCGCAGGACAATCTGTTCGTAAAAAGGCAGGTATGCGTTAAAGGTCGTTAGAATAGAAAACTCGAACCTTTCCTTTTTTTCTCCGATCACGTCGAAAAGTGAGATCTCCCGGATCTTAGCCATATGTGATTTCCTCCAAAAGAGTTTTTCCGGTCGGGGTCAAAACAAAAGATTCGTTCTCGGGGGTGAGTAAGCCGAGATCCCACAAGATCTGAAAGGTCGTCCGCAGGCGCGGGCTGGTAAATCCTGGAAGCAGGATCTCTTCGATCGTCTTATCGCCGATAAACTCCTTCACCCGAAGTCCTTCTTCCGAAGGATACACCTTAAATGTATCGAGCGATTCGTACTGCAATTTTCTGAGGGCAATCATCAGATGGGTTTCAACTCCCCATTTTGCGGAAAGCCAGCCGAGCCATTCTCTGATGCTCATTACCTGCCAGTCATTTTCAGAGAGATAAATAAAATTTGTCAGATTTACCGGATATTCATTTAACTGTTGATTGGTAAAAGAAGCGGGAAAGTCCAGGTTGTCATTTTCAAACCTTGCCGCTAAGGTCAATAACACCCGGGCGGAAAGCCCGACCGCTTTTTCATGGCGCTCGAGTGACCATTTATCTTTGACCGCCGATTCCAACTGTCTGGTCAGGCAAATTTCGTGGAGGGAATTTTCCTGGTCGGTAATTTCGGGCAGATCAGCCGCAGTTTCCCCGACCACTTCGGAAAAGCTTTTTTCCGCCGAACCGGGAAGCGACGAGACGAAAATGTCGGTAAACCAAGAGCCGTAATCAACTGCATTTAACACGATTCGTTCTTCTTCGGCAAGTCTTGTAAGACCCGCCCAAAATAATGCTTGAGCGGCATATGAGATCATTTCGCCAGCATAATACTGCCGCCATAAAAGCTTTGTTTCAGAAGTTTCTTCTATCGTCTCATTCCAAAAAAAAGTTTTGTTAAATGCACCGGCGTAAGACGCGCCGAGAAATTTATGAACTCCTGATGAATCAATCGTCATCTTTAGTCCGTGACTCTGTGACTTTTCGATAAAATCTAAAATCAGTGCCAGAGATTTCCGCCGCATGTCCCCGACCGGGTGCTGAAAAATTTCGGTGCGGGAAAAGAGGAAATCCAAAAGAGTGTTTTGCTCAATAAGGCTGTCAGATAGACGGCACGGACAAAAATCCAAAAGATCTGCCAGATCGTTTTCCGAAACGCGATCATTTTTCAACACTTCAAAAAAGTCATCGCCGTGGACAGACGTATCGAAGGCTTCGGCGATAAGCAGACCTCGGTCTTCCGTGTAATTGATTTCGTTCTTCTGGTTGTAAGCGAGAATGCCGGCATCCCTGAGCGGACCAAAATAATATTGACCGAGACCGCCGAATTTATTTTTGAAATAGCGGTCGGAAGATTCTTTCTCCGTCGCATACTTTGAAATTTGAGCTTCGATGTCGCTCTCCAGCATTTCGGACAAAACCGAGCCGAGTCTTTTTGCCCCTACCAAACCGTCGTGAAGATTTTGAATCAAACTTTCCGAAATATGATTGTGGTAGAGTCCGATTAAAGTCAGCAGACAATCGGCGCGGCGCACGATTTTTTGAAGCGTATAGCCTTTTAAATCATCAGCGCGTTTTTCAACTGCCCAAATCAGCCACGGATAAAAGGAATAATAACGCCCCCGACTGGTTACATTTGTTATATTCGGCAGCAGTTCCTGATAAATGGATTCGGAGAAAAACCGCAGCCCGAGCTGATCTTGACCGGTTGCTTCTCTTGAATTTTTGACCCATGCGGTTTGAGAGTAAGCCATAATGATTTATAGTTACTTTTCAGTAAAGTTCTTCATAAAAGTTCAACGAAATTACTCGCTGAGTATGACTTTTTGTAATAACATTTGCGAGTTTCCGTAAAAGGGAACATCTGTTTTTCCTAAAACGGTTGTGGGAAGCGTTCCGATCTCAGAGACGTTTTCTATCGGAACCAGAATTGTTTTTGCTCCATTTTCTGAAAGGAGAGTAACTTTATCGGCAAAATTTGTAGCTCTTTCGATTGCTCCTCCGATTGAAATATTTCCCAAAACACCCAAACCGGCTTTGAGATTTTTTTTGTAGATTGCGGAAATTATAGCTACATAGACAGCCGCCCCGATTCCGCCGCTGATATATGCTCCGAGTAAATTGCTGATCTGAATGTTGAGATCAAAATTCGTCAGAGAATGTTGTTCATTTAAAATTTCTTTTTCATTAGCCCGTAAATAATTGTAAGTGTTTTTAATGTTTTCCTTAACTTCTTGTGAATTTGTGCCGGTTATATTTAATTTGCCCGAACCTTTTAATGAAACAACTTCCACCTTTATCAAAGCCGTATTTTCGCCGTCGCTGGTTGCCGTGTAGCAGGTTCCGGGAGAGAGCGGATTGCTTTCGATTAAAGCCGAGCCTCTCTCTTCCGGCAATCCGACAAAGTTTTCTTCCTGTGTTTCTTTATCAATATAGGAAAAATTCGTATCCCAAAATTCCATTCCGCCGATTCTTTTTAATTGTTCTTTGACACGGCGACGCATTTCCATTGCGAAAATTAAGTATTCTCTGATGTCTTCTTTGGTATATTCGCCGTCAGGATGAAGAAGTTTTATGAAAGCCGAAATGATTCGCCTGACGGATTTTGAATCTCTCTGTTTTAGATGAGCGCCGAGCGTAAAATATTTATCCAACACATCTGTATAGGATGATTTACGTTGTGCTTTAAGAGTTTCGGAAAAGAAATCGGTGGAAAAACCGTAATGATTGGTGAAATTTGCCGGACTGAATTTGCTGATCTCCCAACCCGGCAAATAAAAGTTGATTCTATCGAGAAAAGCAGTATCGAAATTTACTTCGTCAGACAGCGGACTGAATAGATGAGATGTTTGCAAAACGGTTTCGACCGGCTGATTTATGTTTCCGTTTAAAATGATCGAAGCCTGCCCGGTAATCTCGCCGCCTTTGCCGGCACGCGAGAAAGAGCCTGATTCCATATAATCTTTCATCAGCGGAATCGCATCGCGGTCTTTAAATAATTTGTCGGTGCTTTCGTCAAAACAGATCGCATCCCATTCGCCGACGGCTCCCACTCTGCCCGTCGTATTATTAACGAATAATTTGGCGACCGTCCCCTGTCCACCGGAAATCAAAATTGCGTAAGGAGTAAGTTCCTTATAAACATAAGATTTGCCGGATGAACGCGGTCCGAGTTCGACCATATTGAAATTTGCTTCGACAAGAGGAATGAGTCTGGATAGCAAAAGATTTAATTTTCTCTCATCAAATCCTTCGCTCTGCGGTTCATATCCGGCACTTCGCAGAAGAAGCGTTTTCCATTCATCCCTGGTGAATTCTTTTCTTTTCTCGACGATTTTATCGTTGTTAAAACTCGATAATTGAATCGGCTTAATGTCTCGGACAACAAACGGATAGACGGTATTTCCGATGGTGATTAACGGGTCGTATTCCATTTCGATGATCGCCCAGATTCCCCCTAATAAAACTTTGTCGTGCTTTTTGACGAGATCATCGCTGATATTGCATTTCCGCATATTGCTGTTGCTGATCGTTGCCCAATAGCGGTCACGCTGCGGATCGAGGTCAACCGAGATTTTATCAATGATCGTGTAGCGACCTTTTTCTCTGAGTTTCGATTGGATCAGACTGCTTTCTTCCGGATTGACGTAATGATCGCGGAGAATGTTTTTTACGTTCTCAATACCTTCGTTTATTTTCTCTTCGTCTTCCGTACTGCAAGTATTTGCGAGCAGATATTCAAGGACGAACGCCGGGACATTTGCTCCGCCTTTGATAATTCCGACAAGGTCTTTTTTGACGACGAAGCCGCGAAAATGCTCCAATGCTTTTTTATCCAACTCATCCAATACGATCATATTTATATAAGACCTCCCAGATCACGGAGATTCGTTTGTTTTACCAGGGCTTTATCAATCTGTTCTTTTGTTTCGGCATCAATCAGAACCGCTTCAACCTCTTTGTGCTGATCGAATGAAAAATTAAATGACTGAACATCGCCCGGGTTTATTGTGATAATGTTACTGCTTTGATAATTTGCTCCGCCGGCGTATAAAAGAATCCGAACATTTCTTTGAGTCGAAAATAAATCCGAAGCCTCTTTATCCGCAACTAACTTAATGGCAAACTGCTCACCCGTAATTTCACCCAAATCCTTTTTATTCCCGATAATGACCTTCAAACCGGAAGATGCTGACTGCACTTTGCTGAATGTAAATTTCGGAATAATGATTTCCTGCGGCGTAAATCCGCCGTGTGAAAAACCGTAAACTCCTCTCGATTTAAAGGGGCGGTGAGATTTGGCGGCATAAACATAATTGTATTCGCCGTGGGGTCTTTCAAACTCGAACAGGTTATCATTTGTCTGTTTTTCCACCGTGCGGAAATATCTTTCGACGACATGCTTTTTGCCGACGGCGTTGGCTTCCATCTTGTCCGATTCATCGAGAAGTCCAGTTAAAACAAAACCGTGATCGGTAACGAGATGAATTCTTTCGTAGCCCATATTTAAGAGCAAACCGATCTTTTCCTTCAAAACATTTTCCATTTCGGCGAAAAACTTGATTGCATTGTGTTGAAGTTTTTCACCGACGTCATCAATGTCTTTGTAACTCAAAACCAAATAATCACCTTCGACGGTTCGGTTCAGCTTTTCAAGATCGAGATAAGTTATATCTTTGCCCGTTAATTCAGAAAGACGTTTTTCTCGTTCGGCTTTAGTAGCTAAAACTTCGTTATTTCCGGCATACATCGCACTCATATTATGCTCTGTTTCCGAAGGCATATCGGCGAGCATCACCTGCGTATCAACTTTGCATTGATTCTTTAATTCGGAAGCCACGAAATTCGCAATTTCAAAACTGATTCCGTCGCCGACAATAACGGCGATTTTAGGTTTGGAGGTTTTCAGAAGTTCAACCAAATAGCCTTGCTGGGTTGTTTTATATTCGGATGCGTAAGCAAACCAACTACCCATAAGTTCGTGGTTCAGATTTTCATAATGTTCCTGCAAAGGTCGAATTATCTGCTCGTCTTGCAGGAATTTCATATATAAATATCTGATTGCCCGATCTACCGGAGCAAATTGGTTTGTGTAAAAATTAATGACGGCATCCAAATTATTGCAATTCGAGAGCGGATTGCTGTCAAATTCTATTAAGGTCAAAACATTCTGCCACCAATCCGGCACGAATCTTTTTGCTTTTCCCGCATTCACACGAAGTTTGATCTTTGCAAGTTTTTCGGCAACATAGCTTTCATCACGTAAGTTTTCGGTTAAGCGGCGAAGCGCGACATTATCCAATTCCGCAAAGCAATGATCGGGATGAGCCTTCCACGGATTGCTGACATCGGTTAAGTTATATTGCTCGATGTATCGCTTCAAAGACGGAGAAAATTTCGCACTGTCCGCCCAACGGTAATAGAGTGTAAGCAAAGCCGGATGCACATCGTTGTGAATCAAGCCGTCAAATAATCTTTTTACAACTTCATCTGCCAGAGTTTTGGCGGGTTTCGCCATAAAGGGCTGTCCGAGAAGTTCAAAAATCTTTTCCTCAAAAAATCTTCTCACATCGCCGTCCAAACCTTTCATATAACTTTCGGGATTATGCAGAAACGGCAGTAATTCATTTTCGAGATCAACGAGGTCTTCCAGATTTTGCAGAACTTTTTTCCACCACGCCAAATCTTTATTAATTCCGACTTTTGCCGCCGTCAATAACATCGGATTATCAAACTGCACCTGCAGTCCGGTATGAGTAAAAAGTTTTTTCCTGAGCCATTCTCCCGGATTGCTCAAATCCAGACAGGCGTGCGTAAAACAATAATCGAACAAAAAACTCAATTTATCCTGCGGGCGTGTAACGTAGAAAACAACAGGTTTAGCGGCATGTTCGGTTTCCGCTTCGTAACGCAGAAACAATTCTTCCTTGACCTGCTGGTAATGTTCGGTCAGTTCACCGTCAGTTTTCAGCACGGTGATGTTTTTATTATCAAGCAGGGATGTAAGGAATCCGCATTTTTCGTCAGGATCAATTATTACGGCGCGATTGCGGTGCGCGAGCAGTCTTTCAACATCTTGTATAAACCATTTAT